>CAYWMY010000274.1:0-4216 GCA_964459405.1 uncultured Steroidobacteraceae bacterium
GGATCCGGGTCATGGCCCCTCCGCCACACCTCAGGAGGCCGCAATTCAACCCGATCAGGGTCGCGAAGTCCACTTATTGGTGCCGTTGGCGCCGCGATCGAGCCGCGATCATGGCCCGATCCGTCGCGAACGTGCTGCGAGAATTCCTTATCCGGTCCTGCGGGGTGCGCGCCGGTCCGCTTTCAGTCTTTGGCGCGCTGTTCGATACGGATGCCGTCCAGCTGGCGCTCGATCCGCACTCGGGCCTCTCCTGCCGCCAGACGCCCGGCGTTCACCTCGGCAATGGTGCCGAGGATGACGTCGGCTTCGGCGCGATGCAACTCGCCCACGAAGACCGTGATGATGTTGCCGGAGCGGTCTGTGAATACCGTGAACGGGAAACCGGTCGCGGCCATGCCGAAGGCCTTCGCCGCGTCGAGCCCGTCCTGCTCGCCGATCAGGACGGGGTACGCGACGGGTGTCTGCTCGAGATAGGACAGCACCGCGTCGCGGAAGTCCACAGCGATGCCGATGACCTGGAAGCCGGCCGCGGCGTGTTCGCGCTGCAGCTCATTGAGCAGCGGGATCTCCCGGCGGCACGGCGGGCACCAGGTGGCCCAGAAGTTCACCATCAGCGAGCGGCCGTCCCAGTCGGTGATCGAGCGCATCGCGCCCGAGGTGTCCGCGAGCGAGAACACCGGGCGCACCGCCGGGACCGGCACCGCCGCAGGGGGAGCAGGCGGTGGCGGCGGCTCGGCATTGCGCGTCGTGAAGCGCTGCGAGACATAGAAGCCGAGCACGGCCGCAGCCAGGACGGCGGCAGCGAGGGCGAGGCTCGGGCGTGCCGGTTTCATGGGTGCGTGATCGCTCTCGCTCGCTCGCCCGCAGCCGCGATGCGAGCCGGGACCGTCCGTGCGGGTTGCACGATCGGGGTCGTCAGCAGCTCGTCGCCACCGACTGCAGGTGCGAGCGGAAATCGGCGGCCGGCACGAAACCCACGAGCCGGTGAGTGCGGCACTCGGTGCCTGCCGTGCCGAAGAACGCCGTTGTAGGCGGACCGAAGGCGCCGAAGCGCCTGAGGAGCGCCTGATGCTGCGGATCGTTCGCGGTGACGTCGGCTTTCAACAGCACGTACGAGGACAGTTCGCTGCGAACGGCGGCATCGGCGAACGTGTATTTCTCCATTTCCTTGCATGACGTGCACCAGTCCGCATAGAAATCCACCATCACGGGCCGGCCCGCGGTCTTCGCGGCCGCGAGCTCGAGTTCGAGGTCCACGACGGACTGGATCGGGCGGAAATTCAGCGCCGACGTCGCCGCGGCCGGCGCGCGGCCCGCGCCGCCGAACAGTGCCGTGCCCTTGAGTGGCTGCAGCGGGTCCGAACCGCCCGACGCCGCACCGACCAGCATGATCACGCCGTAGACGATCGCGAACAGGCCCGCACCGCGCGCGACCAGCCGCGCGTTGCTGGCACCGGGCTCGTCCTGCCCGAAACCGCCGAAGTAGTAGCCACCCACGAAAGCGATCAGTGACCACAGCGCCAGCGTCAGCGGACCGGGCAGCACGCGGCCCAGCATCCAGACGGCGACGCCCAGGAACATCACGCCGAACAGCGCCTTGACCGTGTTCATCCAGGGCCCGGCCCTGGGCAGCAGCCTGCCGCCCGCGACGCCGACCAGCAGCAGCGGCGCACCCATGCCGAAGGACAGCGCGAACAGCGCCGCCGCACCCCGCGCAATGTCGCCGGCCTGACCGATGACGGCGAGCGCCGCGACCAGCGGAGGCGCGACGCAGGCCGTAACCACCAGCGCCGACAGCGAACCTATGACGAAGGTGCCCGCCAGTGTCCCGGCGCGCTGCCTGCCGGACACCGCGGCGAGCCGAGTCTGCAGGCTTGCGGGCAGCGACAGCTCGAACAGCCCGAACATCGCCATCGCCAGGGCGACGAACATCAGCGCGAAGGTCGCCAGGATCCACGGCTGCTGGAAGTAGCTCTGCGCCTGCTGGCCCGCGGCCGCGAACGCGGCGCCCGCGACCGTGTAGGTCAGTGACATGCCGAGGACGTACGCGAGCGACAGCGTGAACGAACGTCGCGCGCTGGTGCGTTCGCCCTGGCCCGCGATGATGCCGGACAGGATCGGGATCATCGGCAGCACGCAGGGGGTGAAGGCCAGCAGCAGGCCGAAGCCGAAGAACGTCGCGAGCACGAGCGCGAGATTGCCCTGCGTGATGAGCCGTGCGAGGCGGTCCTGCTCGGCGACGGGCGCCGTGGCGGGAGCAGCCGTGTCACCGGCGGCGGCGCCCGGCGGGGTGTCCGGCCCCGCGTCCGTACGCGCTGCCGCTGCCGGCGCGTCGAGTGACAGGCTCACGGTCTTCGTGATCGGCGGGTAACAGAAGCCGAAGTCCGCACAGCCCTGGTAGGTGACCTTGAGTTCGAAGGTGCGCACGCCGGCGCCGAGGCTGACCGGCAGCTGTGCGTCGAGGGTGCCGTAATAGCTCTCGACTTCGCCGAAGAACTCGTCGGTCTTCTTCTCTCCCGCGGGCAGTGCCAGCGCGCCCAGCGTGACCTGCGGGGTGGACGTCTTCGCGCTGGTCCGGTGCCGGTACAGGTAGTGACCGTCGGCGATGGTCCAGTGCAGCGCGACGCGGTTGGCACCGGTCAGCAAGGCCGAGAACACGAAAGCCTGATCCGCGGGCAGGACCTCGGGCTGCCCCGCCCGTTTCGCACCGCCGAGCAGGCCCTGCGCAGGCGCCAGCAGCGGCAGGAGCAGCAGCAACCCGCCCAGGATGCGCACCATCCACTTGTTCATCACGGCCTCACTCTCAAGGCTCCCGGTCCGGATCCGGGCGCGGAGCCGCTCCTGTCTGACCGAGCCAGTCCAGGTAGCGTTCCGCGCCCGCGACGATGGGCAGCGCGATGACCTCCGGCACCTCGTAGGGGTGCAGGGCCTCGAGCCGGGCGCAGAGGGTAGCGAGCCGCGCGCCGGATGTCTTGATGACGAGCAGCACTTCAGCCTCGTCGCAGACTCGGCCCTGCCAGCGGTAGGTCGAGCGCACGCCCGCGACCCGGCTGACGCAGGCCGCGAGTCCTTCGTCGACCAGCGCCGCGGCGAGCCGTGCCGCGGCGGACTCGTCGGGCGCGCTGCTCAGGACGACAAAATTGTTTGAATTCAGTGAGTTGCTCCTATCGGAAGCCGTGGCGGAAAGCGTCGCGGCGACACCGCCGGAACGCTCCGCCTTGAAAACCGGGAGTCCGCCGCTATGATTAGCAGCCATCCATGACGAGTGCTAACACTCGCGTGGTTTCCAACCCTGACCCAACCAACAAGTCACACCAAGGAGTGATGGCCCATGAAGATTCGTCCGCTTCATGATCGCGTGATCGTTAAGCGCGAAGAGGAAGAACGCAAGTCGCCGGGTGGGATCGTGATCCCCGACACGGCCACCGAGAAGCCCAGCAAGGGCCGCGTCGTCGCGGTCGGCAAGGGCAAGATCCTGGAGGACGGCAACGTCCGCCCGCTCGACGTGAAGGTCGGCGACAAGATCCTTTTCGGCAAGTACAGCGGTACCGAAGTGAAGGTCGATGGTGAGGATCTCCTCGTGATGCGCGAGGAAGACATCATGGCCATCATCGAAAAGTAAGCCGCTCACCCCACGAATTCAGCTGAGGTAACCAGACAATGGCAGCCAAAGACGTACGTTTTGCCGACGACGCGCGCAGCCGCATGGTGCGCGGCGTCAACATCCTGGCCAATGCGGTCAAGGTGACGCTGGGCCCGAAGGGCCGTAATGCCGTGCTCGAGAAGAGCTTCGGTGCCCCGACCGTGACGAAGGACGGCGTGTCGGTCGCGAAGGAGATCGAACTCAAGGACAAGTTCGAGAACATGGGCGCGCAGATGGTCAAGGAAGTCGCGAGCGCGACCTCCGACGAGGCCGGTGACGGCACGACCACCGCGACCGTGCTCGCGCAGGCGATCGTCCGCGAGGGCATGAAGGCCGTGTCCTCGGGCATCAACCCGATGGACCTGAAGCGCGGCATCGACCTCGCGGTCGACACGGCCGTGGACGAGCTCAAGAAGCTCTCCAAGCCCTGCAAGGATTCGAAGGCCATCGCGCAGGTCGGCACGATCTCCGCGAACAGCGACGAATCGATCGGCAAGACCATCGCCGAGGCGATGGACAAGGTCGGCAAGGAAGGCGTGATCACGGTCGAGGAGGGCTCGGGCCTCGCGAACG
>CAYWMY010000275.1:0-4195 GCA_964459405.1 uncultured Steroidobacteraceae bacterium
CCTTGCGTCAGGAAGCGAGCATTGTAGGGGGGGCGCCCGCGCTGTCAAGCATGCAGGCCGCCCCGCAGATCCGGCCACGCCGCGCGCAGGTAGGCCACCATCGACCACAGCGTGAGCACGGCCGCCACGAGGGTGAGCCACAGCCCGAGATCGTACACCGGCAGGCCGAACAGCGGCTCGCGGAACAGCATCAGCGACAGCCCCGTGATCTGCAGGATGGTCTTGTACTTGCCAAGTGAAGACACGGCGACCTTGCGGCGCGCGCCGATCGCGGCCATCCATTCGCGCAGCGCGGAGACCGTGATTTCGCGGCCGATGATCACGGCGGCCGTGAGCGTCACGAACCACCGCGGGTCGCGGCTCACGATCAGCACCAGCGCCACGGCGACGATCAGCTTGTCGGCGACCGGATCCAGGAATGCGCCCAGCGGCGAGACCTGGCCCCAGCGTCGCGCGAGCCAGCCGTCGATGCTGTCGGTGATGCCGGCGACGCCGAACAGCAGCCCACAGGTCATCGCGGCCCAGCCGCGCTCCATGCCGAAACCGAGCGCATCGGCGTAGAACAATGCGACCACGGCCGGGATCAGCACGATCCGGAGCAGCGTCAGCAGGTTTGGAAGCGTATAGGGATGTGTCATCGCGCGCCCGGGTGCAGGTGTTCGTGGATCGTCGTAGCCAGCGCGCGGCTGATCCCTTTCACGCGTTCGAGGTCCTCGACGCCGGCGCGCAGCACGCCCTGCAGGCCGCCGAACTCCTTGAGCAGCGCCCGCCGCCGGGTGGGTCCCAGGCCTGGCACCACTTCGAGGATCGAGGTCTGACGTGACTTCGCCCGCGCCCGGCGGTGGCCTGCGATCGCGAACCGGTGCGCCTCGTCACGCACCCGCTGCAGCAGGTGCAGCGCCTTCGAGTCGGGCGGCAGTATAAGAGGCACCTCCCGCCCCAACAAGAAAAGCCGTTCCTGACCCGGCCGTCGATCCGCTCCCTTGGCGATGCCCACCACGGCGGGCAGGTTCAGGCCCTGCTCCTCCAGCGCCAGGGCCGCCACCTTGAGCTGTGCTGGCCCGCCATCGATCAGCAGCAGGTCGGGCGCCGGCGACTCGCCGGCCGAGATGCGAAGGGCGCGTCGCGTCACGGCCTGGCGCATGGCGCCATAGTCATCGCCAGCGGCCACCCCCTCGATGTTGAAACGGCGGTAATCGCTCTTCACCGGCCCCTCCGGGCCGAATACCACGCATGACGCGATGGTCGATTCGCCCTGCGTGTGGCTGATATCGAAGCACTCGACGCGCCCGAGCGGCGTCTGGAGCCCGAGCGCCCGCTGCAGTTCGTCGAGCTGCTCGGCGATGCCGGCGCGGCTCGCGAGCCGCATGCCAAGGGCGGTGGCGGCATTGCGCGTGACCATCTCGCACCAGCGTGCGCGCGTCCCGCGCAGGCCGCGGCTGATCTCCACACGGTGGCCGCTGCGCTCGCCGAGCGATGCGGCCAGCAGTTCCGCGTCGGCGACCTCGCCCGCGACCAGGATCAGCGGCGGCGCCTCGCGCTCGAGGTAGTACTGGCCGATGAACTGCGAGAGTACGGCGTCGGGCTCGTCGACCGGTGCCCGCGCGAAGAAATGCGTGGTGCCGAGCGTGGTGCCGCCGCGCACGAACATCAGGGCGATGCAGTGCTCCGCGCCCTCGGCCGCGAGGCCCACCACGTCGAGGTCGTCGTGCCGCGTGCTGGTCGCGTGCTGGCGCGCCTGCACTTCCTTGAGCGCCGCGATCTGGTCGCGCAGCGTCGCGGCCTTCTCGAACTCGAGCGCGGCCGCCGCGGCATCCATGCGGCGCGTCAGCTCCAGCGTGAGTGCGCGGCTGTGACCCTCGAGCACCATGACCGCGGCACGCACATCGCCGGCATAGTCCGCCGCAGACACGAGGCCCACGCAGGGCGCCGAGCAGCGGCCGATCTGGTGCTGCAGGCAGGGCCGGCTGCGGTTCGCGAAGAAACTGTCCTTGCAGTTGCGCAGCCGGAACAGCTTCTGCAGCTGCAGCAGCGTGTCGCGCACGGCGCGCGCGTTCGGGTACGGGCCGAAGTAGCGGCCCGGCTGACTGCGGTTGCCGCGATAGAACGCGAGCCGTGGAAACGTGTGCGCCGAGAGCTGCACGAACGGGAAGCTCTTGTCGTCGCGCAGGATCACGTTGAAGCGCGGCCGGTGGCGCTTGATCAGGTTGTGCTCGAGGATCAGCGCCTCGGTCTCGGTGTGCGTGACCGTGACCTCCATGGTGGCGATCTCGCGCACCAGCGCCATGACCTTCGGCGCCACCTGGTCACCGCGGAAATAGCTCGCGACGCGGGCCTTGAGGTTCTTGGCCTTGCCGACGTAGATCACGCGTCCGTCTTCCGAGAGCATGCGATAGACACCAGGCTGCGTCGGCAGGGTCTGCACGAAGCCCGCGGCATCGAAAGCAGGAGACGGCCCGACCACGGTCGCGGCTCAGGTTGCGCCGAGCAGCGCGCGCGCACGCGCGAACACGGCGTCGAACATCGCACCGGTCAGCCGGCGCGTCTGCGTGTTGTAGCGACTGCAGTGGTACGAATCGAGCAGCAGGCGATCCCCGGGCAGCGCGTGCTCCGCTCCATGTGCGAAAGCCGCGGCCCGCGGCACCAGGCCCGTCGCACGCAGCACAGCGACGTGCGCGATCGTACCCAGCGCGATCACGACTCCGCCCGCAGCCAAGGTCTCGAGTTCGATGCGCAGGAAATCGTTGCAGCGCCGCACCTCGTCCGGCATCGGCTTGTTGGCTGGCGGCAGGCACTTCACCGCATTCGTGATGCGGCAATCGATGAGCCGCAGCGCGTCGTCAGCCGAAACCGAGACCGGCCCGGTCGCGAAGCCATGCCGGTGCAATGTCTCGTAGAGCAGGATCCCGGCGTGATCTCCCGTGAAGGGCCGCCCCGTGCGGTTCGCGCCGTGCATGCCGGGGGCGAGGCCCACGACCACGACACGCGCCGCCGGGTCGCCGAAAGGCGCGACCGGGCGTGCGTGATACGCCGGATGGGCGCGCGCGACGTCATCGAGGAAGCCGGCCAGCCGATCGCAGCGGCGGCACGCGGGGTCGAAGCCTTCCACCCCATGGGGACGAGCCGCGGTGTTCGTGGGCCTGTTCATGCGGCGAGTCTAGAATCCGGCCGGGACAATGACCATGGCCCAAGCTGCCGTTGCGATGACCACGCTGCTCTTCAACAAGCCCTTCGGCCTGCTCTGCAGGTTCACCGACGGCGCAGGACGGCCGACGCTCGCCGACTGGATCGACGTGCCGGGTGTCTACCCCGCCGGACGTCTCGATGCCGACAGCGAAGGCCTGCTGATCCTCACCGACGATGGCACACTGCAGGCGCGCATCGCGGACCCGCGGCATCACTGGCCGAAGCGCTACTGGGCGCAGGTCGAGGGCAGGATCACGCCGGAGGCTCTCGCGCGGCTGCGCGCCGGAGTCATGCTGAAGGACGGCCCGACGCGTCCCGCCGCGGCGCGCCGTCTCGATCCGCCACCCGCGCTGTGGCCGCGCGATCCGCCGATCCGGTATCGCCGCGCGATCCCGACCGACTGGCTGGAACTCGTGATCACCGAGGGCCGCAACCGGCAGGTGCGGCGCATGACCGCCGCCGTCGGGCTGCCGACGCTGCGCCTCGTGCGCGTCGCGATCGGGCCCTGGGAACTCGGCGAACTCGCCCCGGGCCAGCATCGCCGGCTGACACCGCACGACATCGCCGCCACGCTGCGCAGGACAGGACCAGACCGCGCTGCCCCACGCAGCCGTCGAAGACAATGAACCGAGTCAGTGCCACACCATGGCCGCCCGGCCGCTGATGTTCGGGTTCCCGCGCTCGACACGCTGACGGTTCGAAGATCTCCCAGCGCATTGCGGCCGCCGGCCTGCTTGCGTGAAGGATCCCGGGGCCGAAAGACGCTACGGAGCACGTCCCTGTGAGCTCGTCGCGCACCCTGCTCGGCCACGCAGTCCTGCTTTGCCGGCAGGACCGGGGCGCGCCTTCCCTGGCGCGCCCGCGCGACGCATTCGGCCCGGAACCTTCGCCACGACCGGCGGCGTGACAGACTGAGCGTTGGCGGAGCATCGCGTGGAGGGCTGCGACACTCACGATTTCCGTCGCCAGCGTTCGCCGACGCGCGGGCGTGTAGGAGGTCCGGCGTGCG
>CAYWMY010000276.1:0-4178 GCA_964459405.1 uncultured Steroidobacteraceae bacterium
CCCACCTCGAGCTGCGCCAGATCCGCATGTAGGCATCCGCCGACGCCCCCTGCGCGGCGCCAGGGAGGCGCTGCGTATAATTGGCGGATGATCTTCAGACCCGACGTCACCGTCGCAGCCGTCATCGAACGCGACAGCCGCTTTCTGCTGGTGGAAGAACGCGCCGGCCGCCGCATCGTGTTCAATCAGCCGGCCGGCCATCTCGAGGACGGCGAATCGCTGCTGGACGCCGTGATCCGCGAGACGCTCGAGGAGACGGCGTGCCGCTTCACCCCCGAGTCGCTGCTCGGTGTCTATCTCTGGCGCAACCCCGTGAACGACCGTACGTTCCTGCGCGTGGCGTTCACGGGTTCGGTCGGCGACCCGGAGCCCGGGTACCGCCTGGACCGGTCGATCATCCGCACGACCTGGATGTCGCGCACGCAGCTCGCGGACCGGCCCAACGCGCTGCGCAGCCCGCTGGTCCTGCGCTGCATCGCGGACTATGACCGCGGCACCCGGCATCCGCTCGCGGTAGTCCAGACTCTCGATGTCGAGACACTGACCGGCGCGGCCCTGCCGGGCTGAGGCATGGCCGCCCGCGTCATCGTCGGTCTGTCCGGTGGTGTGGACTCGGCCGTCGCCGCGCTGCTGCTGCGCGAAGCCGGATACGAAGTGCAGGGCCTGTTCATGTCCAACTGGGACGAGGACGAGGACGGCTACTGCACGGCCGCGGCCGATTTCCAGGATGCACGGGCCGTCGCCACCGAGCTTGGCATTCCGCTGCACAGGGCGAGCTTCGCCGGTGAATACCGTGAACGCGTTTTCGCGGATTTCCTGCGCGAGTACCGGGCCGGGCGCACGCCGAATCCCGACGTGCTGTGCAATCGCGAGATCAAGTTCGGCGTGTGCTGGGATTACGCCCGGCGGCTCGGTGCCGAGCGCATCGCAACCGGCCACTACGCCAGGCTCGAGCACGGCGCGGCAGGCCCGCGGCTGCTGCGCGCACGTGACCGCACCAAGGACCAGAGCTATTTCCTGCACGCAGTCCGCGCCGAGCAGCTGGCCGTCACCGAATTCCCGCTCGGCACGATGCTCAAGACCGAGGTCCGCGAACTCGCACGCCGCAAGGGTCTACCCGTACACGACAAGAAGGACTCGACTGGCATCTGCTTCATCGGCGAGCGCCCGTTCCGCGAGTTCCTGGCGCAGTTCCTGCCAGCCCGGCCGGGGCCCATCCTCGACCTCGACGGGACGCTGCTCGGCCACCACCGCGGGCTCGCGTTCTACACGCTGGGCCAGCGCACCGGCCTGGAGATCGGCGGCGTGGCCGGTCGCGCGCAGCAACCCTGGTACGTCGCGGGCAAGCGGATGGCCGACGACGCGCTGATCGTGGTGCAGGGACACGACCACCCTGCGCTGTTCAGCGACCGCGTGACCACGGAGCCAGCCTCGTGGATCGCAGGGTCCGCACCAGCCGACTCCTTCCGCTGCACGGTCAAGCTGCGCTACCGCCAGCGGGACAAGGCCTGTGGCGTTGTCCTGAACGCAGATGGCGGTCTCGAGATCGCGCTCGACGAGCCCGAACGGGCGGTCACGCCCGGTCAGTACGCCGTGCTGTACCGTGACGACGAGTGCCTGGGCGGCGGAGTCATCGTGACCACCGGATCGCGGACCCAGGGCGCGCATACCCACGCGCATGCCCTGGGGTGAGTTCACCGGCACGGGCCGGTGGCTTTCGCCCTGTCACGCCACCCGGGAACCAGGCGCGGCGGCCGCGCCGCCTCGTCCCGGCGCCTGCCTGCGGCTATAATCCGCGCCCTCAAAAGCCTGCAGCGCGCCGCAGCCGCGGCGCGTCTCTTCGGAGGACCTCATGACGGACAGCTTCAAGGCCCGCACCCAGCTCGCGGTCGGCGGCAAGAACTACGAGATCTTCAGCCTCAAGTCGCTCGCGGGTCACGATGTCGACCGCCTGCCCTTCTCGCTCAAGATCCTGCTCGAGAACCTGCTGCGGACCGAGGATGGCGTCAACGTGACGCGCGACGACGTGCTGGCGCTCGTGAAGTGGGACCCGAAGGCGACGCCGTCGCACGAGATCGCGTTCACGCCCGCGCGCGTGATCATGCAGGACTTCACGGGCGTGCCCTGCGTCGTCGACCTGGCCGCGATGCGCGACGCCGTGCAGCGCTTAGGGGGTGACCCGAAGCGCATCAACCCGCTCGCGCCGGCCGAACTGGTCATCGACCACTCCGTGCAGGTGGACGAATACGGCAAGCCGGACTCGCTCGCGCGCAATACCGAGATCGAGTTCGCGCGCAACGGCGAGCGCTATGCGTTCCTGCGCTGGGGCCAGAAGGCCTTCAACAACTTCAAGGTGGTGCCGCCGAACACGGGCATCGTGCACCAGGTCAACGTCGAGCACCTCGCACGCGTCGTGTTCGCCGACGACAAGGGCCGCGCCTATCCGGACACGCTGGTCGGAACCGACTCGCACACGACCATGGTCAACGGCCTGGGGGTGCTGGGCTGGGGCGTGGGCGGCATCGAGGCCGAGGCCGCGATGCTGGGCCAGCCCGTCACGATGCTGATTCCGCACGTCATTGGCTTCAAACTGACCGGCCAGCTGCCGGCGGGCGCGACCGCGACCGACCTCGTGCTGACGGTCACGGAGATGCTGCGCAAGAAGGGTGTCGTCGACAAGTTCGTCGAGTTCTTCGGCGACGGTCTGGCCGGCCTGCCGCTCGCCGACCGCGCCACGATCGCCAACATGGCACCCGAGTTCGGCTCGACCTGCGGCATCTTCCCGGTAGACGAGGAGACGATCCGCTACCTCGAGCTCACCGGCCGCTCGCCCGAGCAGATCGCGCTGGTGGAGGCCTACGCGAAGGCACAGGGACTGTGGCGTCACAACGGCCAGCGTCAGGCCGACTACACCGACACGCTGGAGCTCGACCTGGCGACGGTCGAACCCTCGCTCGCGGGACCCAAGCGCCCGCAGGACCGCGTGCCGCTCAGGAACGCGAAGAGCGTCTTCCAGGCGAACCTCAGGAAGATGGCCGAGGAGCGCGCGCAGAAGAATCCGTCCGCGACGGGCAAGGCGACTATCAAGGGCGGCGCCGAAATCAGGGACGGCGCGGTGCTCATCGCCGCGATCACCAGCTGCACGAACACCTCGAACCCGGCCGTGCTGATCGGCGCGGGCCTCGTCGCGCGCAAGGCGCGTGAGCGTGGCCTGACCTCGAAGCCGTGGGTGAAGACTTCGCTGGCGCCGGGCTCGCGCGTCGTCACCGACTACCTCGCGAAGGCCGGTCTGCTCGCTGACCTCGAGGCCGTGGGCTTCTACACGGTCGGCTACGGCTGCACGACCTGCATCGGCAACTCCGGGCCGCTGAAGCCCGAGATCTCGGAGGCCGTGAAGGCCGGCGACATCGTCGCGGCCTCGGTGCTGTCCGGCAATCGCAACTTCGAAGGCCGCGTGCACGCCGAGATCAAGATGAACTTCCTGGCCTCGCCGCCGCTCGTCGTCGCCTACGCGCTCGCGGGCTCGCTGGAGGTCGATCTCAACAACGATCCGATCGGCACGGGCAAGGACGGCAAGCCGGTCTTCCTCAAGGACATCTGGCCGGCCCCGGTCGAGACCCAGCAGGCCATCGCCGGCTCGGTCGACTCCGCGATGTTCAAGAAGAGCTATGCCAGTGTGTTCGCCGGCGACGCCAACTGGAACTCGATCAAGGTCGCCGAGAGCCAGCTCTATGGCTGGGACGACAAGTCCACCTACGTCAAGAACCCGCCGTACTTCGAAGGCATGACCATGACGCCCACCGCGCGCGGCGACATCAAGGGGGCGCGCGCACTCGCGGTGCTCGGCGACTCCGTGACGACGGACCACATCTCGCCGGCCGGCGACATCGCGAGGTCGAGCCCGGCCGCGAAGTACCTGATGAGCCTCGGCGTGCAGCCGGCCGACTTCAACTCCTACGGCTCGCGCCGCGGCAATCACGAGGTCATGATGCGCGGGACCTTCGCGAACATCCGCCTGCGCAATGCGCTGGTGCCGGGCGTCGAGGGCGGGGTCACCGTCCACGTGCCGAGCGGCGAACAGATGTCGATCTACGACGCCGCGATGAAGTACAAGGCTGCGGGCACACCGCTGGTCGTCATCGCGGGCAAGGAATACGGCACGGGCTCGTCGCGTGACT
>CAYWMY010000277.1:0-4168 GCA_964459405.1 uncultured Steroidobacteraceae bacterium
CGAACAGGCGCAATTCGGGGTGGACCGCGGCGACGCGCTGCATCGCGTCGTCGAGGGTCAGCCGGTCCGCGGCCGCCGCGGGCCACGCCACGGCACTGGCCGCGACCCATGCGGCCAGTGCCGCGAGTCGCTTGAGCATGAAAGGGGCCTCCGAAGATCCGGACAGTCGGCACGCCGGCGCCTGGGCCGGCCGGGCGTCAAGCGGAGATCGGAGGACGGAACGGCGTGGAGGCGTATGAGCGCGCCGGTGGAGGCGGAATGATCGCTGGCGGGCGCGCAACGGTGGAACGGAAGCAGAGCAGCACCGGCTCCGGACCCGCGGGCCCGACGGTATGCCCGCAGCAGCCGGTGTAATGCAGGAGCCTGTGTGCCCGATCCGTGGAATCGTGGTGATCGGAATCCGCCGTGGCGGTGCCCCGATCGTGACGAATGGCGTGGTCCAGGTGGCCGGCAGCCGCACCGGCATGCGCAGTCAGCTCGTGCAGCCCGGTCCATGCATTGAGCACAGGAAGCGCCACCAGCCCGAACGCGAGCACCAGCAGCAGCGCGGTTCGCGGCTTCTGGCGCAGGCGGCGGCGCGGGCAGGCGTTCATGGAGTCAAGGCTACGCGGGTTGCCGGAGAAAATCGACGCGACATGCCCGGGATGTTGTCATTGCGCGATGACCTGCACCGCGCGCGGTTCGCGTGCGGGTGGGCCGAGTCTTCATGGCTGACCGCCCGTGGTCGTGCATTCGACACACGGGTGATGCGCCTGCATCACCGCCGGTCCGCTCCCAGGCGCCAGCCCTCCACGAGGGCGTACAGCACCGGGATCACGACCAGCGTGAGCACGGTCGCGGAGACCATGCCGCCGACCATCGGTGCGGCGATGCGGCGCATGACCTCGGAGCCGGCACCCGTGCCCCACATGATGGGCAGCAGGCCGGCCATGATCGCGACCACGGTCATCATCTTGGGTCGCACGCGCAGCACTGCGCCCTCCATGATCGCCTCGCGCAGATCCTCGGGGCCCGGTGGCCGGTTCGCATCGGCGCATGCCGCGCGTACGCGCCGCCAGGAGGCATCGAGGTAGACGAGCATGACGACGCCGGTCTCGGCCGCGACGCCGAGCAATGCGATGAACCCGACCGCAACCGCGACGCTGAGGTTGTAGTCGAGCAGGTACATGAGCCAGACGCCGCCCACGAGCGCAAACGGCACCGACAACATGACGATGAGGGTCTGCGTCAGGCGTCCGAAGTTCAGGTAGAGGAGCAGGAAGATGCTGATCAGGGTCAGCGGCACCACGATCTTCAGGCGCTCGATGGCGCGCTGCATGTACTCGAACTGTCCGCTCCAGGCGATGTAGTAGCCGGGCGGCATGCGCACGCGCTCGCGAACGGCGCGCTGCGCCTCCTCGACATATCCGCCGATGTCGCGACCGCGGATGTCGACGTACACATAAGCCGACAGCAGCGCGTTCTCGGTGCGGATGGCCGGGGGGCCCTGGCTGATGACAACCTTCGCGAGCTGGCCCAGGGGCACCATGCCGCCATCCATGGTCGGCGCCAGCAACTCGCGTGCGATGATCTCCGGGCTCGAGCGCAGCTCTCGCGGGTAGCGCACCACGACCGCGTAACGCTCACGGCCCTCCACGGTGCGCGTGACCGTCTCACCGCCGAGCGCGGTGGCGACGAGCTCCTGAATGTCGCCGGAATTGAGTCCGTGGCGGGACAGCGCGGTCGCATCGGGCACGATATCGAGGTAGTAGCCGCCGGTGAGCCGCTCGGCGAAAGCGCTGCTGGTGCCGGGGATGTCGCGCACGACCTGTTCGATCTCGCGCGCCAGCCGCTCCATGACCTGCAGGTCGCTGCCGAAGACCTTGATGCCGACCGGCGTCCGGATGCCCGTCGACAGCATGTCGATACGCGCGCGGATGGGCATGGTCCAGGCGTTGCTGACCCCGGGCAGTGCGACCGCTGCATCCATCTCGGCGATCAGCTTCTCCATCGTCATGCCGGGGCGCCACTCGTCGGGTGGCTTGAGGTTGACCACGGTCTCCGACATCTCGAGCGGCGCCGGGTCCGTCGCGGTGTTCGCGCGGCCCGCCTTTCCGAACACGGACTCGACCTCGGGGAAGCTCTTCAGGATCCGGTCCTGCTGCTGCAGGATCTCCGCGGCGCGCGTGACCGAGACGTTCGGCAGTGTGGTCGGCATGAACAGCAGCGAGCCTTCGTTGAGTGCGGGCATGAACTCGGTTCCGAGCCGCAGCGCCGGCCAGGCCGTGACCCCCAGGATCACCAGCGCGAGGCCGAGCGTCGCGGCCTCGTGACGCAGCACCGTCTCGATGACCGGCCGGTATACCCGGATCAGGCCTCGCACCACTGGATTGCGCCGCTCATCCGGTATGCGCCCGCGGATGAACAGCAGCATCAGCACTGGCACCAGGGTGACCGACAGCACTGCCGCGCCCGCCATCGCAAAGGTCTTGGTGTAGGCGAGCGGCTGGAACAGGCGGCCCTCCTGTGCCTCGAGTGCGAACACCGGCAGGAACGAGACCGTGATGATCAGCAGACTGAAGAACAGCGCAGGGCCCACCTCGCGACAGGCCGCGGCGATGGCGGCACGGCGTGATTCTCCAGGCATCAGTCGCTCGAGGTGCTTGTGCGCGTTCTCGACCATGACGATGGCGGCATCGACCATGGCACCGATCGCGATGGCGATACCGCCCAGGCTCATGATGTTGGAATTGAGCCCGAGGGCACGCATGGCGATGAACGCAATCAGGATGCCGACCGGCAGCATCAGGATGGCAACCAGCGCACTGCGCGCGTGCAGCAGGAACACGATGCAGACGGCCGCGACGATCAGGCACTCCTCGATCAGCGTTCGCTCGAGCGTATCGATGGCGTGATGGATGAGCGTCGAGCGGTCGTAGACGGATGCGAGCGTGACGCCCGCCGGAAGCCCGGGCGTGATCCCGGCGATTTTCTGCCTGATGTTGTGGATGACCTCGAGCGCGTTCTCCCCCGAGCGCGCCATGGCGATGCCAGCGACCACCTCGCCTTCGCCGTCCAGCTCCGCGAGACCGCGTCGCTCGTCGGGCACGAGTTCGACACGGGCCACGTCGGCCAGACGCACCGGTGTTCCACCCTCGGCCTTGAGGACCAGACGCTCGAGATCGGCGATGCCACGCAGGTAGCCGCGGCCGCGCACGACGTACTCGGTCTCGGCGAGTTCGATGCTGCGGCCGCCGACGTCGCGGTTGCTGGCGCGGATGACCTCGACGACACGCGACGGCATGATCCCGTAGGCGTGCAGCCGGTGCGGGTCCAGCGTGACCTGATAGGTGCGCCCGAAACCGCCGCCGCTCGCGACTTCGGCGACGCCGGGCGCGGTCGCGAGCTGGTAGCGCACGAACCAGTCCTGCAGCGAGCGCAGTTCCGCGAGACCACGGTCCTTCGCCGTCAGTACGTACTGGTACACCCAGCCGACGCCGGTGGCGTCGGGCCCGAGGGTCGGGGTCACCCCGGGCGGCAGCCGGCCCGCGGCCGAGTTCAGGTACTCGAGCACGCGTGAGCGCGCCCAGTAGAGGTCGGTGCCGTCCTCGAAGATGACGTAGACGAACGAGGCCCCGAAATTCGAGAAGCCGCGCACGACGCGCGATCGCGGCACCGACAGCATCGCGGTGCTGAGCGGGTAGGTGACCTGGTCTTCGACGACCTGCGGCGCCTGGCCCGGATACTCCGTGTAGACGATGACCTGCACGTCGGAGAGGTCCGGCAGTGCGTCGAGCGGCGTGCGCAGCACGGCGTGGATGCCGGCCGCGACGATCACGAGGGCCGCGACCAGGACCAGGAAGACATTGCGCAGCGACCAGTCGATCAGACGGCTCAGCACGGCGGGGCCTCAGTGGTTCCGATGGGCATCGTGGGGATCGGGCGCGGTGGCTGACGGCGCATCGTGTCCGGTATGCGCGTCGTGTCCGGTGTGGACATCGTGGCCGGCATCGGCATCGTCTCCGGCGTGCGCGTCCTGTCCGGCAGGCGCTCGCGGAGTCGCGGGTGCACGGCCTGCCGCATCGCCGTCGCCGTGCACGTGGCCGAGCGCCTGCACGCCCGCGCGCAGGTTGCTCTCGGCGTCGATCAGGAAATTGCCGTCGACCACCACGGCCTCGCCGGCCGCGAG
>CAYWMY010000278.1:0-4160 GCA_964459405.1 uncultured Steroidobacteraceae bacterium
GAGCGCCTCCAGCGCCTCCCCGCAAAACTCCACCGCATGGCCGCCGCCGCCCGCCGCGCCATGCTGGCTTATGAGATGAAGCGCCAAATCCTTGGCCGTCACGCCATCGGCAAGTTTGCCCTTAAAGCGCACGCGCATGGTTCGGGGGCGCGTCAGCCGCAATGCGCCCGTCCGCGGGCCCGTAGCCCACGATCTCGAAGTGCACGTCCTGCAGCCGCCCCACCGAGGTCGCGACCTGCCGGTAATGCGGGTGCAGCGTGGCGGGAACCAGCATGCGGTGCGACTTCGAGTGCTTGTTCGCACGCACCGCCATCAGCACGGCCTCCGAGAGGGCCGAGGCGCCGTCGTACAGCGAGGCGTTCGCGGCCGCCATGCCCGTGAGGCCTGCGATCATGGACTGGTATTCGTAGATGGTCTGCAGCGTGCCCTGGCTGGCCTCGGCCTGATAGGGTGTATATGCGCTGTAGTACTCGCCACGGCTCGCGATGGCCCAGACCGCGGCGGGCACGTGGTGGTCGTAGGCCCCGGCACCCGCGAAGCAAACCAGCCGGCCGTCCTGGCGCGCACGCGCAGCCATGAGGCGCGCCACCTCCGACTCGGTCATCGCCGCCGGAATCAGCCGTGCGTCGCGCACGCGCAGCGCGGACGGAATCTCGTCGAACAGATCGTCGAGATTCGCAACGCCGATGACGGACAGCATCTCGCGCACATCGTCGGCGGTATGGGGAATGAAAGGCATGACGGGCTCCGCGGTGCTCAGTGGCTCTCGGCCGCGACGCGCGCGAGGTAGGCGTCCGCGTCCAGCAGGCTCGCCGTCGCGGCGGCACCTGCGGGCCGCAGCCGGAACAGCCAGCCCTTGCCGTAGGGATCCTGGTTCACGAGGCCGGGGTCGGCCGTGAGCGCAGTATTGGTCGCGACGACTTCACCGGCGATCGGGCTGTAGACGTCGGAGGCCGCCTTCACGGATTCGACGACCACGCAGGCCTCGCCCGCCGCGACGGTCCGGCCCTCGTCGGGCAGCTCGACGAACACCAGGTCGCCGAGCGCCTGTTGCGCGTGCTGCGTGATACCGATCTCGACTTCGCCATTCGGCAGGCTGCGAATCCACTCGTGGGTCGCGGTGTACTTGAGGTCTGCGGGGGCGTCCGACATGACAGGGCTTCTCCGGGTCCGGAAAAATGAATCAGGGATCGAGGGGAATGCGGGCCATGCCGTTGCGTACGAACGGCGGGGTCACGACCCGCGCGTCGTGCAGCTGGCCGCGGATGTCGACCGACAGGGTGTCGGGCGCATCCGCCGCGACGCGCGCGAATGCGATGGATCGCTGCAGCGTCGGCGCGAAAGTGCCGCTCGTGATCTCACCGACCGCGTCGCCCTGCGACAGGACCTTCTGGTGCGCGCGCAGCACGCCGCGTCCGCGCAGCAGCAGTCCCACGAGCTTGCGGGTCGAACCGTGCCGCCGAACAGCCTCGAGCGCCGTGCGGCCGACAAAATCGCGCTCCGGGGGGTCGAACGCGACCGTCCAGGCGAGCCTCGACTCCAGCGGATGCGTCGTCTCGTCCATGTCGTTGCCGTACAGCGCGAGGCCCGCCTCGAGGCGCAGCGTGTCGCGCGCACCGAGCCCGCAGGGCTGCACGCCGGAAGCCAGCAACGCAGTCCAGAATTGCCGCGCATCCGCGGCGGGCAGCACGACTTCGAAGCCGTCCTCGCCCGTGTAGCCCGTGCGGCCCACGAGCCATTCGCCCTCGGCGGCACTCGTGAAAGTCGCAAGATCCTTCGCGCGCGCGCGCAGCGCCACGGGCAGGAGCGGCAGTGTGCGCTCGCGTGCCATCGGCCCCTGGATGGAGAGCATCGCGAGATCGGCGCGCTCGATGACCTCGGCCGCGAAGCCCCGTGCCTGCTCGCACAACCAGGCGAGATCGACCTCGCGGCGCGAGGCGTTCACGACCAGCCGGTAGTGGTCGGTGGATCGCCGGTACACGATCAGATCGTCGATGACGCCGGCCGCGTCGTTGAGCATGCACGAGTACAGCGCCTGGCCGTCAGCCTTCAGCTTCGCGACGTCGTTGGCAAGCAGCCGCCGCAGGAAATCGCCGGCCCGTGCGCCGCGGACATCGACGTTGCACATGTGCGAAACATCGAACACGCCGCTCGCGCGCCGCACGGCGTGGTGTTCGTCGATCTGGGAGCCGTAGTTCACGGGCATGTCCCAGCCGCCGAAGTCGACGAAACGTGCGCCGCTCTGCCCGTGCAGATCGAAAAGAGGGGTTCGCCTGGCCATGCGGATCTCCGGCAGTGATCATCCGCAACAAAAGAGACGGCAGACATCAACGCGATGCCTGCCGCCCCTCTGTCCGTTGACCTGAGAGATCGGGCGCAGGCTGCGCCACTCCCCTTCGGTGGGTGGAGTCGCCTCCACCGCTCTCCAGAGCCCGCGAGTCACACCGGCCCCCGATGGACCGGCGCCCCGACCTGCCGTTCTTTTGCCTGAGCGTTTCCGGGCGGAACTTGCGCCTTCGGCGCCCCCATTCAAGGGGATCTCTCCGGCAAGGTCGTCTCGCTGAGCGGCGCCGAGCATACGCTCCCCACCCCGGGCTAGACAACCTCGTCCCGCAGGTGGCGGTCGTGTCCCGAGTGCGCGCTCACCCACCGCTCGCCGACCCGTCATGCCTCGCATTGACACGACACCGACCGGGCACGACCGTCTGCCTTGCGGCGCAAGCCGAGCGGGGAGTCACCACATGCGCGCGGCGTGACGGACGGTGCATCTGATGATCTCCGCTCAACAGGCTGCAAACGTGTCGGCACGACAGCGCGGTGACTAAGCTGCCCCCGGAAACCCGAGCTGCCGCCAGGCCTCATAGACGACCAGCGCAACTGAATTCGAGAGGTTCACGCTGCGATTGCCGGGCCGCATCGGGATGCGCAGCAGGCGATCGGACGACCATGCGGCGAGCAGCTCCGGCGGCAGGCCCACCGTCTCCTTGCCGAACAGGAACGCATCGCCGGCCTGGAAGCGCTCGTCGCAATAGCGGCGTGTGCCCGTGGTCTCGATCGCGAACACGCGTGCGGCACCCAGCGTCCCGAGGCAGGCCGCGAGGTCGGCGTGCCGCCGTACGCGCGTCATCTCATGGTAGTCGAGCCCTGCGCGGCGCAGCTGGGCATCGTCAATGTCGAAGCCCAGCCGCCCGACGAGGTGCAGCGAGCAGCCCGTGTTCGCGCACAGGCGGATCACGTTGCCGGTGTTCGGCGGGATCTCGGGCTCGTGCAGGATCACGTGGAACATGCCCGTATAATGCCGCGCATGTCCGCCGTCTCACAGACCGCCACGAATCCGCTCGCCGTCGATTTCTGCGGCCTCAAGCTGGCCTCGCCCATCGTGCTGCTCTCGGGCTGCGTGGGTTTCGGCGAAGAGTACACGCGCGTCGAGGGCTTCTCGAACCGCGACGCGGGGGCCATCGTGCTCAAGGGCACGACGGCGCAGCCCAGGCTCGGCAATCCGCCGCACCGCGTCTGGGAAACACCGATGGGCATGATCAATGCCATCGGCCTGCAGAACCCCGGCGTACGCAAGGTGGTGCGCGAGATCCTGCCGACGCTGGATTTCACGGAGACGCGTTTCATCGCGAACGTCTGCGGCTCGACCATCGAGGAGTACGTCGAGGTCACGCGCGCCTTCGATGATTCGCCGATCGACGCCATGGAGATCAACATCTCCTGCCCGAACGTCAAGGAAGGCGGCGTGCAGTTCGGCAACTACCCCGAAATGTCGGCACGCGTGGTCGCGGCCTGTCGCGCGGCGACGAACAAGCCGCTGATCACGAAACTGTCGCCAAACCAGACCGACATCGCAGCCGGCGCGAAAGCCTGCATCGAGGCGGGAACCGACGCGCTCGCGGTCATCAACACCGTCATGGCCATGGCCATCGACATCGAGACGCGCCGGCCCGTCATCGGGCACGGTCGCGGCGGCCTGTCGGGACCCGCGATCAGGCCCATCGCGCTGCTCAAGGTGTTCCAGGTCGCCGAGGTCGCGAAGCCGCACGGCGTGCCGATCATCGGCCAGGGCGGCATTGCCTCGGCGAACGACGCCATCGAGTTCCTGCTCGCCGGTGCGACCGCTGTCGGCGTCGGGACGGCGCTGTTCTACGACCCGCTGG
>CAYWMY010000279.1:0-4102 GCA_964459405.1 uncultured Steroidobacteraceae bacterium
GCCTGCGCCTGCCGGCCGTGCTGCGCGTCGTCTGCTCGCTCGCGGCGGTGGCCTTCCCGGACCACACCAGATCCTGGATCTCGACACCGGGACGGTACTCGGCGACCGCCTGCACGAGCAGATCACGTGCGCGGTGGCAGTCCGAGCGATCCAGCGCCTGCAGCAGATCGGTGAGGATCTGCTGGACCATCGGCCAGGGCAGCGAGTGTTCCATGGCGCGCATGATCATGGGATGGGCCGTGCCCGTGACGTTGTCGCCGAT
Source organism: uncultured Steroidobacteraceae bacterium (assembly GCA_964459405.1). Classification (GTDB taxonomy): domain Bacteria; phylum Pseudomonadota; class Gammaproteobacteria; order Steroidobacterales; family Steroidobacteraceae; genus CAYWMY01. The sequence continues at coordinate 263 of CAYWMY010000279.1, forward strand.
CAGCAGTTCCTCGAACAGCTTCTCGCCGGGCCGCAGGCCGGTGTAGACAATCTCGATGTCGCCGTCCGGATCCGCCTCGTCGCGCACCGTCAGGCCCATGACGTTGACCATGCGCCGCGCGAGATCCTCGATGCGCACGGGCTTGCCCATGTCGAGCACGAATACCTCGCCGCCCTTCGCCATCGAGCCCGCCTGCAGCACGAGCTGGGCCGCCTCGGGAATCGTCATGAAGTACCGCGTCACGTTCTTGTGCGTGACCGTCACGGGTCCGCCGTTGCGGATCTGCTCACGGAACAGCGGCACCACCGATCCCGAGGACTCGAGCACATTGCCGAAGCGCACCATGCAGAAGCGCGTCGGAGAGTTGCGCTCGCGACCCTGCAGACCCTGCAGCACGATCTCGGCGAGCCGCTTGGTCGCACCCATGACATTGGTGGGATTGACGGCCTTGTCGGTCGAGACCAGCACGAAGGTCTCGATGCGGCAGGCCAGCGCCGCCTCCGCGGTATGCCAGGTGCTGATGACGTTGTTGTGCACGCCCTCGATCAGATTCCGCTCGACGATGGGCACGTGCTTGTAGGCCGCGGCGTGGTAGATGGTCTGCACGCCGTAGGCCTGCACCACCTCGCGTACACGTTCGCGATGGTGCGCATTGCCGAGCAGCCCGATGATGTCCACGCTGCGGCTCTCGCGCGCCGCGACCAGCTGCAGTTCACGCTCGATCTGGTACAGCGCGAGTTCGGACATCTCCAGCATCAGCAGCCGCGAGGGCGCCAGCCGCAGGATCTGCCGGCACAGCTCCGAGCCGATCGATCCGCCGGCGCCGGTGACCATGACCACCTTGCCGCGGATGCAGGCATCGAGCAGCGTCTCGTTCGGCGGTACCGGGTCGCGCCCCAGCAGGTCCGTGGCGTCGACGTCGCGGATGTCCTCCACGAGCGCTTTGCCGGCAACGATGTCGCTGATGTCCGGCACGGTCTGCACGCGCACGCCGAGCGGCTCGAGCCGCTTGAGGATTTCCTGCCGCCGCCGTCGCGTCTGCGAAGGCAGCGCGAGCAGCACGGTGCTGACACCCTCCCTGCTCACGAGATCCGGCAGGTCTTCGGCACCGCAGACCTCGATGCCGTTGACCAGGCTCCCGTGCAGCGCCGTATTGTCGTCGATGAACGCCACCGGGTAATACCGGCCGCTCGAGAACAGGGCCGTCAGCAGCTGCGCGCCCGCCTTGCCGGCGCCATAGATCGCAACGCGCTCGGTGCCGAGCGAACGGAAGTGCATGAGGCTGCGGATCAGCAGCCGGCTGCCGCCGACGTACACGAGCGCGAACGCCCAGTAGATGACGAAAGCCGCGGCCGGCACGGCACCCCGGCCGGTGAAGTGGTTGATGGCCACCAGCAGCGCCACGGACACCGTCACACCCGCGAGTACCGTGAGGATGGCGCGCGCACCGATGTAGCGCAGTACCGCCCGGTAGAGGCCGAGCCGGATGAACACCGGCACGCTCGTGAGCACCGCGATCGGGTACACCCAGAGGCTCTGGGGCAGGCCGCTGTGCAGGGAGCCCGTCTTGAGCGCAATGGCGCTCCACAGCGCGGCGGGAATGAACACCGCGTCGGCCAGCAGCATCAACGCACGCTTGTTCGCCCGCGGCAGGCGCGCGAGTCGTCTCGCGAGCCGCACAAGCCATTTCGGCAGTACGGAGGTCATCGGATTCGAATCCCCTGCGACGTCCCTGACGCGGTCGACGCATCGGGCCATGCCGCACTGCCGTCGACTGGCGCATATTCTAGCATGGCGCGCGTACGCGGAACGGTACCGGATGACGTGCTGAAGCATGCCCGCCCGCATGCACCTGAAACGAACGCGGCGCGTCGCCGTTTACCGACGAGGCCGGTCCCGCATGCGCTGCTCGCATCAGCGGCGCAGGCTGTCCTGGTGCTCGAGGAACCATCGATAGGTCCCGGCGATGCCCTCGCGCAGGCCACGCGCCGCGCGCCACCCGAGCGCATGGAGACGCGAGACGTCCAGCAGCTTCCGCGGCGTGCCGTCGGGCCGGCTGGTGTCGAAACGCACCTCGCCCGTGAACCCCACGACCTCGCGCACGATCGCTGCCAGCTCCGCGATCGACAGATCCGTGCCGCAGCCGATGTTGACCAGCTCCGCGTCGTCGTAGGTACGCATCAGGAACACCAGCGCATCGGCGAGATCGTCCACATGCAGGAACTCGCGCCGCGGCTTGCCCGTACCCCAGATCGTCACTGCGGCCGCGCCGGCCTGCTTCGCGTCGTGGAAGCGGCGGATCAGCGCCGGCAGCACGTGGGAGTCCTCGAGACTGAAATTGTCTCCCGGGCCGTACAGGTTCGTAGGCATGACCGCGATCGCGCGGAAGCCGTACTGCCGCCGGTAGGCCTGGCACATCTTGATGCCGGCGATCTTGGCGATCGCGTACCACTCGTTGGTCGGTTCCAGAGGACCCGTCAGCAGGCAGTCCTCCGCCATCGGCTGCGGCGCGAGGCGCGGATAGATGCAGCTCGAGCCGAGGAACAGCAGTCTGGCGACGCCGCTCTGCCATGCTGCGTCGATGACGTTGGTCTGGATCTGCAGGTTATCGCGGATGAAATCCGCGGGCCGGGAATTGTTGGCATGGATACCGCCCACACGCGCCGCGGCGAGGTACACCTGGGCCGGCCGTTCGTGCGCGAAGAAATCACGCACCGCACGCTGGTCGGTGAGGTCGAGCTCGGCGTGCGTGCGCAGCACGAGTTCGACCGGTTCGTGCGCCAGGCGGCGCACGATGGCGCCGCCCACGAGGCCCTGGTGGCCGGCGACGAAGACGCGCGGTGTGTCACTCATGGCGGCGGTTCACCGGGAAGCCTTCGCGGCGGATCAGCGCGTCGCGCCCGGCCAGCACGCGATCGGCGCTCACCATTTCGCGCACCAGGGTGTCGAAGTCGACTTCAGGCGTCCAGCCGAGCCGCGCGCGGGCCTTGGTCGCATCGCCCAGCAGCGTGTCGACCTCGGTCGGCCGGAAGTACCGGGGATCGACGCGCACGATGACGCGTCCCGTGGCGGTGTCGACGCCCTGCTCGTCGATGCCGGTGCCGTGCCACTCGATCCGCATGCCGAGGCAGGCTCCGGCCCGCTCGACGAACTCGCGCACCGAATGCTGTTCTCCAGTCGCGATGACGTAGTCGTCAGGTGCATCCTGCTGCAGCATGAGCCACTGGGCGCGCACGAAGTCGCGGGCGTGTCCCCAGTCGCGGCGGGCGTCGAGATTGCCGAGCCAGACGCAGTCCTCCAGCCCGGCGTCGATACGCGCCAGACCGCGCGTGATCTTGCGCGTCACGAAGGTCTCGCCACGCAGTGGAGACTCGTGGTTGAACAGGATGCCGCTGCACGCGAACAACCCGTAGGCCTCGCGGTAGTTCACCGTGATCCAGTGCGCGTAGAGCTTGGCGGCGCCGTACGGCGAGCGCGGATAGAACGGCGTGGTCTCACGCTGCGGGATCTCCTGCACCTTGCCGAACATCTCGGAGGTCGAGGCCTGGTAGAACCGTGTCCGTTCCGCGAGACCGAGGACGCGGATCGCCTCCAGCAGCCGGAGCGCACCGAGCCCGTCGGCGTTCGCGGTGTACTCGGGGGTCTCGAACGACACCGCGACATGACTCTGCGCAGCGAGGTTGTAGATCTCGTCCGGCTGTACCTGCTGCACGATGCGGATCAGGTTGGTCGCGTCGGTCAAGTCGCCGTAGTGCAGACGCAGCCTGACGCCAGGCAGGTGCGGGTCCTGGTACAGGTGATCGATACGGTCGGTGTTGAAGGACGACGCACGGCGCTTGA
>CAYWMY010000280.1:0-4101 GCA_964459405.1 uncultured Steroidobacteraceae bacterium
GGGGCCGCCGCGGCGCACCTGCGCTCGAGGTGCTCGCAGCGCGTGCCACTCTGGCCGTTGCCGGGTCGCAGACAGTATCCTTCGCCGCCATGACGACGACGGCGAGGCCCGCGAAGGACTGGTTCGACACGGCGCTGGGCAGTGCCCTGCTGCGCGTGGAATCGCAGGCGACCGCGGCGGCCCTGGAACAGGTGTTCGGGTTCCAGTGCCTGCAGATCGGCAGCTGGGGACCGCCCGGGCTTTTTCTTGCGCATGCACGCACCCAGCGCAGCGCGCTGATTGCGGTCGAGGCCGACAGCGGCGGCAGCGTGCGCTCGCGGGCCGCGGAACTCGCGATCCAGGCGGACAGCGTCGATGCCGTGCTGCTGCCGCACACTCTCGAATGCGAGACCGACCCGCACGAGGTGCTGCGCGAGGCGGGCCGGATCCTGGTGGGCGAGGGGCACCTGGTCGTGCTGGGCTTCGAGCCGCTCGGTCCCTGGGCCCTGCGACAGCGACTCACGCGCGGCGCGTTCGTGCCCGGCGTGCGCCGCACGCTGGCTGAGCGCCGGCTGCGCGACTGGCTGCAGCTGCTGGGTTTCGAAGTGCTGGAGGTGCGCCGGTTCCTGTTCGCGCCACCACTCGCGCGCCTGCAGTCGGCCCCCACGGAAGCGCTGTTCGCGGCCTCGGGCAGGCGGCTGTGGCCGCGACTCTCGGGCGCCTATCTGCTCAAGGCCCGCAAGCGCGTGTACTGCGTGCGGCCCATACGGCTGCCACCGCGTCCGCTGCGCGCAGTCGTCACGGCGGCCCAGCCCGCGCGGCGGGTCGGCACGTGACCGAGGTCGAGATCCACGCCGATGGCGCCTGCCGCGGCAATCCGGGCCCCGGAGGCTGGGGGGTGCTGCTGCGCGCGGGGCTGAAGGAGAAGGAGCTCTGGGGTGGCGAGACCCACACGACCAACAACCGCATGGAGCTGACCGCGGCGATCCGCGCGCTCGAGGCGTTGCGCCGTCCGTGCCGCGTGCGATTGTTCACGGATTCGCAGTACCTGCGCAACGGCATCACCGAGTGGGTGCCGGCGTGGAAGCGCCGCGGCTGGGTGACGGCCGACCGCAAGCCGGTCAAGAACCAGGACCTCTGGCAGCGGCTCGACGCACTGGCCGCGGGGCACGAGATGGAATGGCACTGGGTGCGCGGCCACGCGGGGAACGTCGACAACGAGCGCGCCGATGCGCTCGCGAATCGCGGCATCGACGAGCTGCTCAAATGAACTTCGCCCAAGGTGCAGCCCGCGGCGGCCGCGTTGGCGCCGCAGGCGGTCCGCAGTACGGCAGACCAGGAGACCGGTATGCGACAGATCGTCCTTGATACCGAGACCACGGGCCTCGAATGGTCCCAGGGCCACCGCGTCATCGAGATCGGCTGCATCGAACTGGTCGACCGCCGCCCGAGCGGCCGCAACTTCCACCGCTACCTGCGTCCGGATCGCAAGGTGGACGCGGGCGCGCTCGCAGTGCACGGCATCACGAACGACTTCCTCGCAGAGCAGCCGCGCTTTCCCGATGTCGCGGAAGAGTTCCTGGGTTTCATCGGCGACGCGGAGCTGGTGATCCACAACGCACCGTTCGATCTGGGCTTCCTGGACGCCGAGCTCGCGCGGCTCGGGGAGACCGCGCCGCGCATCACGGGCCGCTGCAGCGTCGTCGACACGCTGGTGCTGGCGCGGCAGCTGCACCCGGGACAGCGCAACAGTCTCGACGCGCTGTGCAAGCGCTACGGTGTCGACAATTCAGGGCGCGATCTGCACGGAGCACTGCTCGACGCGCGCATCCTCGCGGACGTCTATCTCGCCATGACGGGCGGTCAGGGCGCGCTGGTGCTGGGCACCATGGAGTCCGCGGCCGGCGGGGCGTGTGCCGGCACGCGCGAGGGCGGGTATGCACTCACGGTCGAAGTCGTCCGTGCCGACGCAGCGGAACTCGATGCGCACGCGCGCGCGCTCGAGGCCATCGCGGCGGCGAGCCACGGGCGGGTGCTGTTCCGGGACGAGCCTGCGCGGGGTGGCCCATAGGAGCCGTTCACACCGCGGCCTGCCGGATGTCCCCGGCGGCGGCCGGGGCCCGGGCGATGCCGCCAGCGGCGGCCGGTCGCGATGCGGGTCGTCCGGCCGGAGGAGTCGTGGCGCCGGCAGGGCCTGGCTCCCGGCGGCGGGCGCGGTTGCAGGACCCGCGGTTCCGGCGCGGGACAAGTCGAATGAATGAGAGTGCGGTCGCGCTTTCGGCCGCGCCGGATTATGCACAATAGCCGGGTTCGTGCCGGCTCCTGGCGAGCCGGCCGTCGCTTCCCTCAAGCTCAAGGAACCGCGGATGAAGTCGAAGAAGCTCGATCCCGATGTCGCGAAGGTCCGCATCGGCGTGATCGGCCTGGGCTATGTCGGCCTGCCACTCGCCGTCGAGTTCGGCCGCCATTACGACACGCTGGGTTTCGATATCAGCGCGCGCCGCGTGGCGCAGCTCAGGTCCGGGCGCGATGAAACGCTGGAGGTCGAGCCCGGAGAGCTGGCCGCGGCGAAGCGCCTGCGGTACTCCTCGGAGGCGAAGGACCTGCGCCGCTGCACGGTGTTCATCGTCACCGTGCCGACGCCGATCGATCAGTACAAGCGCCCGGACCTCACGCCCCTGGTCCGGGCCAGCGAGACCATCGGTGCGGTGCTCAAGAAGGGCGACATCGTCATCTACGAATCGACGGTGTACCCCGGCTGCACCGAAGAAGTCTGCGTCCCGGTTCTGGAGCGCGTCTCGGGTCTGCGTTTCAACCGCGATTTCTTCGCGGGCTACAGTCCCGAGCGCATCAATCCCGGTGACAAGCAGCACCGTCTGACGACCATCCGCAAGGTGACCTCCGGATCCACCCCGCGCGTGGCGGAGGTCGTCGACGGTCTCTACGCCAGCATCATCACGGCCGGGACGCATCGCGCCTCCTCGATCCGTGTCGCCGAGGCGGCCAAGGTCATCGAGAACACGCAGCGCGACGTGAACATCGCGCTCATCAACGAGCTCGCGATGATCTTCAAGCGCATCGGCATCGACACCGAGGAAGTGCTGGAGGCCGCGGGCTCGAAGTGGAACTTCCTGCCGTTCCGGCCGGGCCTGGTCGGCGGTCATTGCATCGGCGTCGATCCCTACTACCTCACGCACAAGGCGCAGGAGGTCGGCTACCACCCCGAGATGATCCTCGCCGGCCGTCGCATCAACGACAACATGGGCAACTATGTCGCCGACGAGGTCGTGCGCCTGATGACGCTGAAGGGCATCCGCGTGAACCGCGCCCGCGTGCTGGTGCTGGGCATGACCTTCAAGGAGAACTGCCCGGACGTGCGCAACACGCGCGTCGTCGACGTGGTGCACGAGCTCCGTCGCTATGGCACGAAGGTCGACGTCCTGGATCCCTGGGTCGACGGTGACGTGGCCGTGCACGAATATGGCATCCGGCCGGTCAGGACTGCGCGGCGCGGCTCCTACGACGCGGTGATCGCCGCGGTCGCACACCGCCAGTTCCGCGAGCTCGGTGCCGCGGGTGCGCGGCGCTACGGGCGTCCGCGGCACGTGCTGTACGACATCAAGTACGTCTTCGGCCGCGACGAAGTCGACGGCCGTCTCTGACCCGCTGCACGGATGACACCCCCATGAAGATTCTCGTTACCGGCGCGGCCGGGTTCATTGGTTACCACGTCGCCGAGATGCTGCTGGCGCGCGGCGACACGGTCGTCGGCCTCGACAATGTGAATGCCTACTACGATCCACGGCTCAAGGAGGCGCGCCTGGCGCGCCTCGCCCGGCACTCGGGCTTCCGCTTCGTGCGGCTCGACCTGGTCGATCGCGCCGGCATGGAAGCGCTGTTCGCGGCGGAGGAGTTCGAACGCGTGGTGCATCTCGCCGCGCAGGCCGGCGTGCGCTACTCCATCCAGAACCCGCACACCTACGTCGACAGCAACATCACCGGCACGCTGCACGTGCTGGAAGGGTGCCGCCATCACGGCGTCGAGCACCTGGTGTTCGCGTCGACGAGCTCCGTGTACGGGGCCAACACGCGCATGCCCTTCTCGGTGCACCACAACGTCGA
>CAYWMY010000281.1:0-4062 GCA_964459405.1 uncultured Steroidobacteraceae bacterium
GGATGCTCTTCAGCATGAGGCTCCGTTCTTCTGGCTCGAAGCGGACGTTATATAATTCAGCCTTATGTGAAACTTGTCACAATCCAGCGCGTCGCGCAAGTGGCCGTCATGTCGACGATCCCTAACAGCAGCAATGAGTTAGGGGAAACTCTGAAAGCGAACTGACACCCGCGCACCAAAGCGGCCCCTCGACCGGGACCCAAGGGGGCCCACCGCAAAGGGGCGGAGAGATGCGCCCCGGCTGTTGCGGGTCTGCGGTGAAGGTCCCCGTGGGTTCTCATCCCACCCCGAAGGTCGCGAATCATCAATGGCGGAGAGGGTGGGATTCGAACCCACGGTCCTCGTGAGAGGACGCCGGTTTTCAAGACCGGTGCATTCAACCGCTCTGCCACCTCTCCAATGGGCCGACATGAGCGCGGCTGGATTGTCCGGGCCCGCCGGGCCGGCCGCAAGCACGGCAGACGGAGTCACCCCGGCAATGACTGTCAGTCTTCGACCGCGGGCATGCCCGTGTCTGTGTCCGTCTCCCGGGCTACGCTAAATTGGAGGCTCGCGCTGGATCCGGGGCTCGGACCGGCCCTGGCCGAATCTGAAGCTGAAGCTGTGGCTGAAGCTCCGGCCCTCGCCCTGGCTTCGAGCCGTGGAAGGTGCCCTGCGCGTCGATTGCCGGGGGAACTGAAACCGCCAGACCGTGGTCTCCTCATTCTTAAGGCCGCGGACACGGGGGACGTGGTCGTAACGGTCCGTGAATTCGCCGGCCCACCCCTGCGGCCTTGTGAGTTCGCCGGCAGATGCGTAGTTTAGGCGCCGGCTCAATGCCCGAGGAGAGTCCATGAAGATGCAACCCGTCCCGATCCAGTCGGCCCGCCCGACCGTCGCCCATGCGGCCGGCACCGTGGCCGGCAGCCGTGTGCTGCGCAACACCTACCTGCTGCTGTCGGCCACGCTCGCATTCAGTGCGATCACGGCGGGCGTCGCCTTCGCGCTCAACGCGCCGCACCCGGGCATCCTGCTCACGCTGGTGGGGTACTTCGGCCTGCTGTTCGCCGTCGTCAAGACGCGCAACAGCTCGCTCGGCCTGCTGTTCGTGTTCCTGCTGACGGGCTTCATGGGCTACACGCTGGGCCCGATCCTGAACATGTACATGACGGCGCTGCCGAACGGCCACAGCGTGATCGTGAACGCCTTTGGCATCACGGCGCTGACCTTCGTGGGTCTCTCGGCCTACGCGATCAAGAGCGGCCGTGACTTCTCGTTCATGCGCGGCTTCCTGTTCGTGGGCGTGATCGCCGCGTTCCTGATGGGTCTCGTCGCGATCTTCTTCCAGATGCCGGCGCTGTCGCTCGCGGTCTCCGGCCTCTTCGTGCTGCTCATGAGCGGCATGATCCTCTGGCAGACCTCGGACATCCTGCAGGGTGGCGAGACCAACTACATCATGGCGACCGTGAACCTGTACGTCTCGATCTTCAATCTGTTCACGAGCCTGCTGCACCTGCTCGGTGTCTGGTCCGACGAGTGAAGCTCGCCCGCCGGCAGCGAAGCCGATGAGCGAAGGCCCCGCCGTGCGGGGCCTTCTTTTTTGGCGAGGCCTTCTCGCTTGCCCGGGTGGATGCGCCACTCCGGACCGGCCGATCCCGGCTGCACCGCGTGCCGCCCCCGCGCACGCCAGGCGTCCGCCACGAGGCAGGTGCAGAACCGCAGCGACCGCGCTACTCTTCGCCGCGATGTTGCACAGGCTGCGCCAGTATCCCCTCCGCTCGCCACTCGTCCGGCTGCTGCTGGTCACGATGCTCGTGCGCGCGCTGGTGCCCGTGGGCTTCATGCCCGCAGCCGATGCCGGGTGGCCTGCGCTGCAGATCTGCGGGCCCGCCGCGGCCCTGCTCGCGGCCGACGATAGCGCGCTTCTGACCGATGGCGCCACGACGCATCCCGGCAGCGCGCACGAGGCCTGCCCGTTCGCGCTGAGCCCCGCCACGGCTCCGCTGCCGCAGTTCTCCAGCGTCGCCACCTTCCTTCCGGTCGCCCTGCCGGCGCCCGATGAACCGGCACTCGCGCCTCCGGCGCGCTCCGCAGTCGACGCGCATCGTCCGCGCGGCCCTCCCTCTCCCGCCTGATCCCGCCCCGTTCGGTCGTTCGGGAACGCTGCATCCCAACGGCCCGATCACTGGATCTGGATCGGCGCGCACGTGCCTGAACCGCCGTGCAGCGCCAGCGCTGCACAGAGCGGCGCCCGCAGGGAGATTGAGTCATGATGTCCGTCGTCACGCGCGCCACCGTGCTGCGCACCGCCATTGCCACCGCCCTGATGCTCGCCGGCACCGCCGCCGCACGAGCCGCCGAAAACGCCAACGAACGCCTCGAGGAGACCGTCGTCACGGCGAGCCGCATGCACGCGCCGCTCGTGGTCGAGACCGACCCGCGTGCGCCGCGCCAGCCGCTGCCCGCGCACGACGGCGCGGACTATCTGAAGACCATCCCGGGCTTCTCCGTGATCCGCAAGGGCGGCACCGATGGCGACCCGGTGTTCCGCGGCATGGCCGCCTCGCGCATCAACATGCTGCTCGATGGCGAGCAGATCCTGGGCGGCTGCGGCAACCGCATGGATCCGCCGACAGCCTACGTGTTCCCCGAGGCCTACGACCGCGTGGTCGTCATCAAGGGGCCGCAGACCGTGCTGCACGGGGCCGGCAACTCCGCGGCGACCGTGCTGTTCGAATCGACACCACCGGACTTCACCGAAGCCGGCTGGCGCGCGCGCGCCAGCGCCCTCGGCGGCAGCGCCCGACGCAATGACCTGGTGGGCGACATCGCCTTCGGCAACCGCCAGGCGTACGCGCGCGTGAACGGCACACGCGCCGAGGCCGACGACTACGAGGACGGCGCCGGCACCAGAGTGCACTCCGAGTACCTGCGCTGGAACACGAACGCTGTGCTCGGCTGGACACCGAACGACACCACGCGCATCGAACTCACGGGCGCCCTCAGCGACGGCGAGGCGGCCTACGCCGACCGCGCGATGGATGGCGTCGAGTTCCAGCGCGAGAACGTGGGCCTCAAGCTCGAGAAGAGGGAACTCGGGCGGGTCGTATCACGCCTCGAGCTGCAGGCGTACTACAACTACGTCGACCACGTGATGGACAACTACAGCCTGCGCAGCTTCGCACCGAGCGCGATGATGCCCGGCCGTGCAGTCAGCAATCCGGACCGCCGCACGACGGGCGGGCGGCTCGCTGTCGACCTGCAGGGTCCCGGCGATCTCAGGGCGACCCTCGGTATCGACCGCCAGGACAACCGCCACCGCGTACGCTCGACCATGAACGAGACGATGATGCCCTACGAGAACATGGCGCGCGTCGAGGACGCCCGGTTCCAGAACACGGGCCTGTTCGCCGAGAGCACGATCCCCCTCGGGCGCAACCAGCGTGTGGTCGCGGGTCTGCGCGCGGACCGCTGGGAGGCGCGCGATTCGCGCGCGAGGATCTCGCTCGGCATGATGGGCTCGATGCCGAATCCGACCGCGAACGCGCAACGCAGAACCACTCTCGAGAGTGGCTTCGCGCGCTTCGAGCGCGACCTCACCGCTGCGCCGATGACGCTGTATGCAGGCCTCGGGCACGTACAGCGGTTTCCGGACTACTGGGAGCTCCTCGGCGGCGGCAAGGAGAGCGCGGACTCGCTGAGCGCGTTCTCGACCACGCGCCCCGAGAAGACCACGCAGCTCGACGTCGGCATGGTCTATCGCTCCGGGCGCCTCGCGTTGTCGCTCTCGGGCTTCGCGAGCGACATCGACGACTACATCCTGATCCAGTCGAACTTCCGCAAGGGCATGCGCAGGGCCACCATCGCGCGCAATGTCGATGCGAAGACGATCGGCGCCGAGGCCGACGCGGTGCTCGCGCTCACGCCAGCCCTGAAAATCACGAGCACGCTCGCCTACACGCACGGCACGAACGACACCGACGGCGGGCCGCTCGCGCAGATGCCGCCGCTTGAGCTGCGCGCGGGGCTCGACTGGCACCAGGGCAACTGGTCCGCGGGTCTGCTCACGCGCGTGGTCGCCGC
>CAYWMY010000282.1:0-4055 GCA_964459405.1 uncultured Steroidobacteraceae bacterium
CGAGCAGCTGCGCGCCCACAATCTCGCGCTCGGCGGCACTCTCGACAACGCCATCGTGCTGGACGACTACCGCGTGCTCAACGAGGACGGGCTGCGGTTCGAGGACGAGTTCGTCAAGCACAAGATCCTGGACGCGATCGGTGATCTCTACCTGCTCGGTCACTGCCCGATCGGGGAGTTCACGGGTTTCAAGTCCGGGCACGGCCTGAACAACCGGCTGCTGCGCGCGCTGCTCGCCGACGCGACCGCGTGGGAGTCCGTGACCTTCGACGACCATCGCGCCGCGCCGGTCTCCTACGCCGCGGCCGCGACGACCGCCTGAGGCGGCACCGCCGCGATTCCGCGTCACCCGTCACCCGCCGGCCGCCGGTCGCCGCAGCGCGGCTGCGCGATGCCACGCCGGCCGGGCTCTGGATTTCCGGTAAGCTGCGCAACGTTTTGTGCCGCGCGGGCGGGGAATCATGCTGCGTCTCAACCGATACCAGTGGACCGTGTTCGTCGCCGCCTGGCTGGGTTGGGGCTTCGACGTCTTCGACGGGCTGCTGTTCAACTACGTGGCACCGAACGCCATCCCGACGCTGCTCGGCCTCGAGATCGGCTCGGCCGCCGCGCGCACGGCGACGCTGTACTGGACCGGGCTGCTCACCTCGCTGTTCCTGCTCGGGTGGGCCGCGGGCGGTGTGCTGTTCGGGCCGATCTCAGACCGTTATGGTCGCAAGCGCGTGCTGATGATCACGATGCTGCTCTATGCGCTGGGTACGGCCGCGTGCGCGTTCGTCGACAGCATCTGGCAGCTTCTGCTGTGCCGCCTGGTGGCGAGCCTGGGCATCGGCGGTGAGTGGGCCGCGGGCTCGGCAATGGTTGCCGAGGTCGTGCCGGAGGATTCGCGCGTCGAGGCCGGTGCGCTGCTGTACACGTCGGCGCCTTTCGGGTTGTTCCTCGCGACCGGCGTGAACGCCTGGATCGCTGGGGGCTGGTTCGCCGACGAGCCCGGGAATTCCTGGCGCTACGTGCTGCTGTTCGGCCTGCTGCCGGCGGCTGTTGCGTTCGTGGTGCGCCTGTTCGTCCGCGAGCCCGAGCGCTGGGCCGTGGCGGCTGCGCACGCACCGCCCGCGCGCATCCGGGAAATCTTCGGCACCGCGCTGTGGCCGCGAACGCGCTCGGCACTGGCCATGACGCTGGTCGCGCTGCTGACCTGGTGGAGCTGCAATGCGTTCATTCCGGTCGTCGCGGCGACGCTGGCACAGACGCAGGCGTCGCTCGACGGTCTGGACCCCGCGGCGACACGCGCGCTGGTCGAGCAGTGGAAGACGATCTCGACGACGTGGTTCAACCTCGGGGGCCTCATGGGCACGCTGCTCACGATTCCGGTCGCAAAGCATCTGGGTCGCCGCGCGATGTTCGGCGGCTATTTCGCCGTGGCGGCCGCGGCGCTGATCGTCACTTTCGGCTTCGATCTCGCACCGGTGGTGCGCCTGTACATGTACTTCTTCATCGGCCTGTCCGTGTTCGGCATCTTCGGCAGCTTCACCTTCTACCTGCCTGAGCTGTTCCCGACGCGCCTGCGGGCCACGGGGGCCGGCTTCTGCTACAACATCGGCCGAGTGGTGGCCGCGATCGGTCCGTTCATCGTGGGTGCGGTCGCGGCGGCCGGGGCCGGCGACCCGGCCGTGGTGCTGAACGCACTGCTGTATGTCGCGGCGGTACCGATTGCCGGGTTGCTGCTGCTGGGCTGGGTCATCGAAACGCGCGGCCAGGCCATTCCCGAGTAGGCTGCGCCCACGGCGGCAACCCGAGGGGACCGGGCCCATTTCACGTGCTGCGGCGTCTCTCCTTTTTCACGTACGCCCGGCAGACATCGCTCGTCGTTCCTTCCGCCACACGATGGGCCGCCGTCACGGTGATTTTCGCGGTGGGAACAGGCCCTTGCGGCGCAGCATGGTTGGCACATCAGCCGCGGGGCCGCACGCGGATGCTGCAGCGGTCGATGGGCGTGCCCGCGCTGTGCGTGGCCGCCGCACGCAGCTCCGCCTCCAGATAGCGGATGCGGCTCGCAAAGGCGGCGGAGTCGACGGCGATGTCGAGCCGGGTCCCCTGCACGTGGGCCGCCCATACCCGTTCCGCGAGTTCCGGCGGCAGGGCTCCCTGAACCGCCGCGAGCGTCCGGTCGGCCGCCTGCGCGCCCTTGCGCAGGCGCTCAAGCATTCCCTGTCCTTTCGCGAGTAAGTCGCTGACCGCAGTCGGCTTTTTGCCACCGTCACCAGGGTTCATGAAGCTGCTTGATCGCAAAGTGCTTGATACATAAGGTGTTTTTTGGCATGGTTCGCCACCCGCCGCAACAGGGCGGACCAGTACCTGTGACGCCCGCCGCCACGATCGAGCTTAAACCACGCTCTACAGGACATGGTCGATACCGCACTTCTGTTCGCCGCTGCGAATCCGTTCCGCGTCCTGCTGCGTCGCGCGCTGGCGCCCGCCGCGCTGGCCTGCGGTTGCCTGATTGTCATCGCGGCCGTGTTCCTGGCCGGCCAGAGTTTCGGCGAGCGCCGCGCGCGCCAGGCGCCGCTCGAGACAGTCGCGGACTGGCGTTCCGAACTCGAAGCGCAGCGTGAACAGCTGGAGCGCGCACGACGTACCGCCGCGGACCAGGTCGATGCGCTCGCGGTGCGCCTCGGACAGATGCACGCGCAGCTGCTGCGCCTCGACGCGCTCGGCAAGCGCCTCACGGACATGGCCCGGCTGAAGCGCGGCGAATTCGATTTCGACCGGCCGCCGGCAGTGGGCGGGCCGCAGACGGGGCTGTCGGCCGCTGCGGCAGCACCGTTGTTTCCGTCCCTGCTCGATGAGGTGGCCCGCACCATTGACGATCGGGAGCGGCAGCTCGCCGCGCTCGAGTCCGTGATCCTCGCCCGTGAGCTGACGCGGCAGATCCTGCCGAACGGACGGCCCGTTCTGACTGGTTATCTGTCGTCGACGTTCGGCAAGCGTGTCGATCCCTTCACGGGGCGCGACACCTTTCACGCGGGCGTGGATTTCGTCGGTGCGGCGGGCGACCCGGTGCTGGCCGTCGCAGCGGGTGTCGTCTCTTACGCGGGCCCCGGCGGCGGCTACGGCCAGCTCGTCGAGATCACGCACGCACGGGGCCTCGTGACCCGTTATGCGCACAACCAGCAGGTGCTGGTCGCACAGGGCACGACGGTGCGCCAGGGTGAGACCATCGCCGTGCTCGGGTCGAGCGGCCGCTCCACGGGCCCGCACGTGCATTTCGAGGTGCTGCAGGACGGCACCCCCGTGGATCCACTGCGTTTCATGCGCCGTATCGGCTCCTGACGCGAACTTTCACCCTCAACGGGCATCTGCCCGTAAAATGCCGCCCTTTTAGCCCGGCCCGCGGTCCGCGCGAGGCCGGGGTGCGCCCCGCCTGGCGGGAGCCGTGACGTGAGGGACCTGTGCTCAACATCCTGACCAAGATCTTCGGCAGCCGGAACCAGCGGCTGGTGCGCGAATACGGCCGCCTCGTCGCGGTCGCGAACCGTCACGAAGCGCGGCTCAAGGGGCTCGCGGACGCCGAACTCGGCGCCGAGACGCAGCGCTTCAAGGCTCGCCTCGCGGCGGGTGCCGGCCTGGACGAGATCCTGCCCGAGGCCTTCGCCGTGGTACGCGAGGCGGCCCGGCGCACGCTCGGCATGCGGCACTTCGACGTGCAGCTCATCGGCGGCATGGTGCTGGACGCCGGCAGGATCGCGGAGATGCGCACCGGCGAGGGCAAGACGCTGGTGGCCACGCTGCCCGTGTACCTGAACGCCCTCACGGGCAAGGGCGTGCACGTCGTGACCGTCAACGAGTATCTCGCCCATCGCGACGCGGACTGGATGGGGCCCGTCTATCGCTTCCTCGGCCTCAGCGTCGGGGTGATCCGCAGCGGGCAGAGCAACGCCGAGAAGCGCGCCGCCTACGCCTGTGACATCACCTACGGCACCAACAACGAGTTCGGCTTCGACTACCTGCGTGACAATCTGGCCTTCCGCCTCGAGGACCGCGTGCAGCGCGAGCTG
>CAYWMY010000283.1:0-4051 GCA_964459405.1 uncultured Steroidobacteraceae bacterium
GCCGTCACCGGCGACACCGTGGGCGACCCCTACAAGGACACCGCCGGCCCGGCCATCAACCCGCTGATCAAGATCATCAACATCGTGGCGCTGCTCCTGGTGCCGCTGCTGTGATGATCTGAATGTCCCGCCGCCGGAACGCAGGTTCCAGCGGCCAGCGTTGAACTTGAAGGCCCCGGAAACGGGGCCTTTTTTTCATCGGCGCACGGTCGCTGCGGCAAGCCGGGCGGCTTGCCCACGGCACCAACGACCCCGTACCCGCAAGCCTGCGGGCGATGGCGCCGGCCTCCCCGGTCAAGCATGATGCGCCGCGCGCGTTGATCCATCGGGGGGGACTCAATGACGATCGCGATTCGTATCTGGCAATGGCTGCTGGTCGTGGCGCTGGGCGCCTGCGGCCTGGCTCTGGCGGTGCTGGGCTGGAAGCTGCTCGTGCTCGGGGGCTCGGCCTACTACCTCGCGGCCGGTGCCGCATTGACGCTGACCGCGCTGCTCGTCGCGCGGGGCAGCAGCCGCGCGTCGACGCTCTATGCCGCGTTCTTCGCGGCGACGGTGATCTGGGCGCTGTGGGAAGTCGGCCTCGACGGCTGGGCGCTGGCACCGCGCCTCGGCCTGCCCGCGGTGCTCGGACTGTGGATGCTGACGCCGTGGATCCGCATGACGCTGGGCCGGCCCACGCGTTTTGCCGGCAGCCG
Source organism: uncultured Steroidobacteraceae bacterium (assembly GCA_964459405.1). Taxonomy (GTDB): domain Bacteria; phylum Pseudomonadota; class Gammaproteobacteria; order Steroidobacterales; family Steroidobacteraceae; genus CAYWMY01. Next base: position 696 of record CAYWMY010000283.1, read on the forward strand.
ACTGCTCTGGCCCGCACTCGCACTCGGCATCCCGGTCGCGGTGGCCGCGACGTTCTGGCTCGATCGCCCGGCGGGCGGACACGGAGTCATCGACACCCGCTACGCGCCGGCCGAGCCGCGCGAAGGCGAATGGCTGCACTGGGGCAACGATGCGCACGGCACGCGCTATTCACCGCTCAGGCAGATCACTGCGGACAACGTCGGCCGGCTCGAGCCCGTGTGGACCTACCGTGCCGGCTTCGGCCCCGCTCCCGCGCGTCTGACCTTCGAGGCCACGCCGCTCAAAGTCGGCGACCGGCTCTACTTCTGCACCGGCTACAGCGACGTCATCGCGCTCGATGCCGAGACCGGCAGGGAAGCCTGGCGCTTCGAGGCGAAGGTCGATGCGGCCGGCGTCGTGGTGCAGGCCTGTCGCGGCGTCACCTATCACCGCGTGCCCGGCGTCGATGGCGCCTGCGCCGAGCGGATCTACACGGCAACCATCGATGCGCGCCTGATCGCGCTCGACGCCGCCGATGGCCGTCCCTGCACCGGCTTCGGCGAGCAGGGTGTCGTGGATCTCAAGCACGGCATGGGCGACGTCGACAAGGGCTATTACTACGTGACTTCGCCGCCGCAGCTCGTGCGCGGCCGGCTGGTACTCGGCGGCTGGGTCATGGACGGGCAGCACACCGACGAACCCTCGGGCGTCATCCGCGCTTTCGACGCCGCGAGCGGCGCGTTCCAGTGGGCCTTCGACATCGGCAGGCCCGACGAGCACGGACTGCCGCCCGAGGGCGGCACGTTCACGCGCGGCACGCCGAACAGCTGGGCGCCGATGAGCGCGGACGAGGAACTCGGTCTCGTCTACGCGCCGACCGGCAATGCCACGCCGGACTATGTCGGCGAACATCGCAGCGCGAACGACGATCGCTTCAGCAGCTCCGTGGTGGCGCTCGACGTCGAGACCGGCGCCGTGCGCTGGTCGTTCCAGACCACGCATCGTGACCTCTGGGACTACGACGTCGCCTCGCAGCCCACGCTGATCGATCTGCAGGACGGCACGCGCGCGCTGCTGCAGCCGACCAAGCGCGGCGAGGTGTTCCTGCTCGATCGCGTCACCGGCAAGCCGATCGCCGAGGTCACCGAGAAGCCCGCGCCGCAGGAGGGCGCCGTCGACGGTGAGTGGTTCGCGCGGACGCAGCCGTTCTCGACGGGCCTGCCGTCCTTCGCGGGCCTGGAGCCGGGTGAAAAGCGCACGTGGGGCCTCACACCCATCGACCACGCGCTGTGCCGCATCGAGTTCCGCGCGGCGCGCTTCGCGGGCACGCTGACACCGATCGGTGTGGACCGGCCCACGGTGGTCTGGCCGGGCTACCTGGGCGGCATCGACTGGGGCGGCGTGAGCGTCGATCCCGAGCGGCGGCTGATGTTCGTGAACTCGAGCGGCGTCGGCAACTACAACCAGCTGATGCCGCGCGCGGAAGCGGACCGCCGCGGCTTCAAGCCCCTCGCCGGTGGCGGGATCTCCAACATCGCACTGGCCGTGCCGCAGTCCGGCACACGCTACGCGGCTGCGATCCGGCCCTGGCTGTCGAAGCTCGGCATCCCCTGCCAGCAGCCGCCCTACGGCTGGATCTCCGCCGTCGATCTCGAGACGCGCCGCCTCGTCTGGCAGCGACGCTTCGGCACCGCACGCGACAACGGCCCCTGGGGACTGCGCGCAATGCTGCCCATCCCGATGGGCATGCCGAACGTCGGCGGCTCCGTGGTCACGGCCGGCGGACTGCTGTTCATCGGCGCATCCGTCGAACACACCTTCCGCGCCTACGACGTCGCCACGGGCCACGAGCTGTGGCACACGCGCCTGCCCGCGGGCGGCCAGGCGACACCGGCCACCTACTGGTCGGCAAAGAGCGGGCGGCAGTTCGTGGTCATCGCCGCGGGCGGTCATCCCGCCTTCCGTTCCGGCAGCGCCGACACGCTGATGGCCTTCGCGCTGCCCGAGTCACGCTGAACGCGGCAGGGTGCCGGCATGAGCCAGCCGTAAAGGCCCCGAAGATGGGGCCTTGACTCCATCGCCGCGGACGCGCCGCAGCGGCCACGAAGAACGCCACATGGAGCGTCGTGGCCCGATCGGCGCGGGTCGCGCGGCGGCGCCAGCCCGGCGTACACTGCCATCCGGCGTCCCGGGGAGGGGGAACGTGGCGGTACTCGCACTCGCGGACTGGTTCGTCATCACCGGCCTCGGTGCGGCCTGGCTCGGCTGGCAGATCGTCGCCGTCGGCGGCCTGCCGCGGGCGATCCGGCCGCGTGACGAGCCACCGGTTGCGAAGGGATCACCCGAGGCCTTCGGCCGCTTCTGGCTCGATCAGTACGGTTTTCTCGGCCTCACGCTGCTCGTCGGCGGCGTCGCGCTCGCCGTCGCCGGGGCGCTCGCATGAGCGGCGGCCTGCCGGTGTCGGCGCTGTACGCCGGCTTCCTCGGCCTGCTCGCCGTGGGGCTTGCGAACAACGTGCTCTTTGCGCGCATGCGCGCCAGCCGGCTGCCGGCGTGGAAACCCGATGCACAGCTGCGCGTGCAGGCGAACTTCGTCGAGAACGCGCCGCTCGCACTGCTGCTGCTGTTCGCGCTGGAGCTGCAGGGCGCATCGAGCCTCGCGCTCCACATCTTCGGCGCCACGCTCGTCGTCTGCCGGCTGCTGCACGCCTGGGGCCTCGGCGCGAACGAAGGCGCGAACTATCCGCGGCTGATCGGTGCGCAGGGCACGTTCCTGCTGATCTCGATCATGAGCGTCGCGCTGCTCTACGGATACCTCGCCGGCTGATCGGCCCGCGTGGCGTCGGCCGGGTCCTGGGTATCATGGACGCGCGCCCGTCCTGAACCGCGAGACCACCTGATCGCGCGGAGCCGACAACATACCTCTCTGGAGCACCCGCATGGCCACCCGGGAAGTAACCTCGTTCTGCCGGATCTGCACGGCCTTCTGCGGTGTGCGCCTGACGATCAGCGATGACCATCGCATCGTCGGGATCCGCGGAGACAGGGAGCAGCCCATGGGGAAGGGCTACGTCTGCTTCAAGGGCCTGCAGGCGGCCGAAGCACATCACGGACCGGCTCGTCTTCTGCATCCCCTGAAGCGCATGCCGGATGGCTCTTTCGCCCGCGTGGCACTCGATGTGGCGCTTCGCGAAATCGCGGAGCGCGCGGAAGGCATCCTGCAGCAGCACGGTGGCAGGAGCATCGGCATCTTTGCCGGATCAGGATCGATTCACAACGCGGTGGCACAGCCGATCCACCAGGATCTCCTGAGAGCCATCGGTTCTGACCAGTACTTCAGCCCGTTCTCGATCGACCAGCCGGCGAAGTTCATCTCG
>CAYWMY010000284.1:0-4019 GCA_964459405.1 uncultured Steroidobacteraceae bacterium
CGCGCCGAGAATGGCTTGTCAGTAGGCACCGGCGAGGTGCAGAGCGCGGTCCGCGATGACCCAGCGACCCTCCGCGTATGCGACCACGTCACGGTAGACGCCCGTACACAGCAGCCGGGCCTTGCCGCCCTCGGTGGCGAACAGGCTCAGGTTGGAGACGACTCGGGCGCGCGTCGCGCCGCACTCCTCGAAGAACAGGTTCGTGATCACGTGGCGCCGGATGTCGGTCTGTGCCGCCGCGGATTGCCGCATCAGGTCCATGATCGCATCGCGGCCCACGAAGGGACCGACCGTAGCCTGGTCGGTGATGCGGATGACCATGCGCGCATCCGGCGCAAAGCAGGCCTGCAGCATGGCGAAGTCGCGCGCGTCGAAGCCATAGGCGGCGCGGCCGAGCAGCTCGTGCACTTCGATTTTCCGGGCCGCGTCCATCGTGCATCCCCTCCTCACCCGAATGCCGCACCGCGATGCGCGGCTGGCACGCCGCGCCGTTCACCAACGGTCGCGTGGCCGGATTCTAGTGCGCTGTTCAGCAGATATCCACGCATTCCGGGGTCTCGCGCCAGCGCGAAGCGAGACCCCCCTGGGCGCTCATGCCCGCACCATGACGGTGCGGCGCACCGACGGCCGGAGCCGGCCGGCGCGCTCCCGTCGCGACGCACGGGACGCCCCGCCGGACGGCCCGACACCCGGAAAGAGCCCAATATGGCTTTTTTTTCCGCCGACCGGTATCGTCCCGGCGGCACGCTGTTTCCCGCGGCCTGCGCCACGGGGAGCCAGCTCGGATATCTGCGAGGTGCACGCATGAATTTTGAACTGACCGAAGAGCAGCAGTTGTTCCGGGATTCCGTGCGCCGCTGGGTCGACGCCGAATGCCCCAAGGAGTGGTGCCGCAACCTCGAACGCCGCGAGCACGAGTACCCGCAGGCACTGTGGGACAAGCTCGCGGCCGAGGGCTACCACGGCGTGGGCATCCCCGAGGAATACGGCGGCCTGGGCGGGGACAGCATCATTCAGGCGCTGTTCATGCGCGAGTTCGCGCGCAATGCGGCCGGACTCGCCTGGATCTGGGGTGTCACCTCGTTCTCGGGCGCCAAGTCCATCGGCTTCTACGGCAGCGAGGCACAGAAGCGTCGCTTTCTGCCGGAGATGGCGGCCGGACGGCTGCGCACGGCCATGGCCTTCACCGAGCCGGGTGGCGGCACCGACCTGCTGGGCGCACTGAGGACTTCGGCGCGCAGAGTCGACGGCGGCTGGATCCTGAACGGCGAAAAGATCTGGAGCACGACGGCCAACACCGCCGACTACCTCCTGGTCATGGCCCGCACCAGCACTCAGGTCAAGCGACGGCACGAAGGTGTCTCGCTGTTCTTCGTGCCTCGAGAGAGCCAGGGGGTGACCGTCACGGCACTGCCGAAGCTCGGCATGCGCGCGCTGTGCTCCTGCTCGGTCGTGTTCCAGGACACCTTCGTGCCCGACGATCTGCTGCTCGGCGAACCCGGCAACGTGTGGACACAGACCACGAAGACCCTCAACAACGAGCGCATCATGAATGCGGCGCTGTCGCTCGGTGTCCTCGACGGCGTGCTCGAGGACGCGGTCGACTACATGAAGCAGCGGCAAGCCTTCGGCGGACCGATCGGACGCTTCCAGGCGCTGCAGCACAAGGTCGCGGACATCGCCATGTGGCGCAAGCAGGCCGAACTGATGTTGTTCAATACCGCCTGGCTGCAGGCCAACGACCGGCCCTGCGCGGTGGAGGCCGCCATGACGAAGACTCTGGCATCCGAGTACGCGTGCCATGCCGCGGACCTCGGCATCTCGATCCTGGGCGGCATGGGTTATTCGGCCGAGACCGACATGCAGCGCTACTGGCGCGACGTCCGGCTCATGCAGATCGGCCCCGTGAGCAACGAGATGGCGCGCAACATGATCGCGGAGAGCATGGGGTTGCCGCGTTCGTTCCAGGCGCAGTGACAGCATGCGCGGTGCAATGACGAGCCAGTGGCGATGAGCCGCACCGGGAGGGCGCCTGCACTGCCGCCATGCGCACGTCAACCGTGACCCGCAGGGCCGGACAGCCGGTGCCCACCGCTCCCGGTCGCCGCACGCAACCACCGCGCAATCATCCGCGTAAACGCGCATCGAAACCGGCGGGCGTGGCGCGGCCGGCGGATCGCGGCACCCGCGGGACCGGTGATCCGCGGACACGCGGGTCGAACCGGGCCGGCGTGACGGGGGGCCGCCCGCGTCCCGAAGGTCGACAGGCCCTGAAGAGCCGCACCACGCGCCAGGCAATCGTCGACACCACCATCCGCTGCCTCATGAAGCATGGCGTGCAGGGGACGAGCTACATCAGGATCGCCCGGGAAGCCGGGCTGTCGCGCGGCGCCATGCGTTATCACTTCCCGGCCCGGATCGACATCCTGCGCGCCACGATCGAGCACCTGCACCAGAAGCGCCTCGACGCCTTCCGCCGCACCGCGACCCGGGCCACCGGCGGCCGGGATCGCGCCGCGGCGAATCTGGCCGCACTGTGGCGCCACGTGACCCACCCGATGTTCATCGTGTTCATCGACCTCGCGCTCGCGGCGCGTCGCGACCGGGAGCTCGCGGCCGTGCTGCGTCCGGCGCAGCAGATCTTCCGGCGCGAGTGCTACGCTGCGGCCGTCGAGCTGTTCCCGGAGTGGCTGTCGCGCCGCCCGCAGCTGCGCACGGCCATGGACGTCTCGCTGTACACGATGGAAGGCATGGTGCTCGACAATCTGCCGGCGCGAGGCTCGCACGCGCGACGCCTGCTCGCCTTTCTGGAGGAGCAGCTGCGCATACTGCGCGGCGACGCCGGCCGCAGCCACAGGAGACCGCAGCGTTGAGTGCCGATACCGACAAGGGTCGCGAGCCCCTGATCGAAGTCACGACTCTCGGGGACCTGCTGCTGCAGGGCGCGAGGACCTGGCCAGACCGCGAGGTGCTGGTCATGCCCGGTCAGCGACTGACCTACGCGGAGCTCGCGCGCCGCGCGCTCGGCTGCGCACGGGCACTTCAGGGCATGGGGATCGAACCCGGCGATCACGTCGGCATCCTGGCGCCCAATCTCGTCGAGGTCATCGAGCTCATGTTCGGCTGCGCGCTGTCGGGCGCGGTCGCAGTGCTCGTGAATGCGCGCTACAAGGCCATTGAACTCGCCTACGTCGTCGAGAACGCCGATCTCAGGCTGCTGTTCACGACGCGCCGCACGGCCGGCCACGTCGACTACGTCGAGCTGCTGCACGCTGCGGTGCCGGGCCTGCGCGAGGCCGCGGACCCGTCAGCGCTCGCGCTCGACACCGCGCCCAGGCTGCAGAGCGTGGTCCTCATGGAACCGGGCGCGACCGCCGGTCTCGTGGACGGGGAGCAGTTCCGGGCGGCCGCCGCCAAGATCAGCGACGAGCAGCTGTGGCGCCGCCGCGCCGCGGTCGAGCTGCGCCGGCCCTGCATCATGATGTACACCTCCGGCACGACCTCGGGCCCGAAGGGCTGCCGGCTCACACACGAGATGATCGTGCGCAGTGCCCGCGAGATCGCCCGGCGCTTCCGCATGGTCGCGGAAGACCGGCAGTGGAACCCGCTGCCGATGTTCCACCTGAGTTCCGTCATGCCACTCCTCGCGGGCATGTGGGTCGGCGCGAACTTCTTCTCGCAGGTCGTGTTCGATGCCGACGAAGCCATCCGCATCATCGAGGCGGAGCGCCCCACCTTCCTGTATACGGCGTTTCCGACCATCATGTCCGCGCTGGCCCAGCATCCGCGCTTCACTCCGGCGATCGTCGAGCAGGTGCGCCTCGTGAACAACGTGGCTCCCCCCGACCAGCTGCGCAGGAACATGAAGCTGATCCCCAACGCCGTGCACATCAGCGCCTACGGCCTGACCGAGGCGTCGGGCATTTCCTGCTACGGCAGCCAGGACGAGGACGACGAGACGCGCGCCACCACCTGCGGCCGCGCGCTCCCGGGCGTGCAGCTTCGCATCGTCGATGCCG
>CAYWMY010000285.1:0-4004 GCA_964459405.1 uncultured Steroidobacteraceae bacterium
GCTGTTCGATCTCGAGATGATGACGGAGCTCGGTTACTGCTCCGGCATCGAGAACTACTCGCGGTACCTGTCGGGTCGTGGAGCGGGTGAACCGCCGCCCTGCCTGTTCGACTACCTGCCCGGCAACGCCATGCTGGTCGTGGACGAGAGCCACGTGACCATTCCGCAGCTGGGTGGCATGTACCGTGGTGACCGCTCTCGCAAGGAGACGCTGGTCGAGTACGGCTTCCGGCTGCCGTCCGCGCTCGACAACCGGCCGCTGCGCTTCGAGGAGTTCGAGGCCATGCAGCCGCAGACCATCTACGTCTCGGCGACACCGGGGCCGCACGAACTGAGGAAATCCGGCCAGGTCGTCGAGCAGCTCGTGCGGCCGACCGGCCTCGTGGACCCGGAGGTCGAGATCCGGCCTGTGCGCACGCAGGTCGACGACCTGATGTCCGAGGCGAAAGCGCGCGTCGCGCAGGGCGAGCGCGTGCTCGTCACCACGCTGACCAAGCGCATGGCCGAGGACCTGACCGACTACCTGCACGACCACGGCGTCAAGGTGCGCTACCTGCACTCGGACATCGAGACGGTCGAACGCACCGAGATCCTGCGGGACCTGAGGCTCGGGAAGTTCGATGTGCTGGTCGGGATCAACCTGCTGCGCGAGGGGCTCGACCTGCCGGAGGTCTCGCTGGTCGCGATCCTGGATGCCGACAAGGAGGGCTTCCTGCGCTCGGAGAATTCGCTGATCCAGACCATCGGCCGCGCCGCGCGCAACGTGAACGGCAAGGCGATCCTGTATGCCGACACGGTCACGGGATCCATGCGCCGCGCGCTGGACGAGACCGAACGCCGGCGCCGCAGGCAGCTCGCCTGGAACGAGGCGCACGGCATCACGCCGAAGGGCATCATCAAGGCCGTGCGCGACATCATGGAGGGCGCGCATGCGCCCGGCGAGGATCTGCGTGTGGCCAAGCCCGCGCGCGGCGTGAAGCTCACGCCGGAGCAGGCACTGAAGCGCATCAGGAAGCTGGAGCAGGAGATGTTCCGGCACGCGCGCGACCTCGAATTCGAACAGGCCGCGAAGCTGCGTGACGAAATCGCCGAGCTGCGCCAGATGGCGCTCGGGCCGGGCGCCGCGCGGCTGGCCGGCTGAGCGGCGGCGCGGACCCGTCGCATTTTCAGCTTTCCGGTGCGCCGCCATCGAACGCAGGGGTGTGCCTGTCGTCGCGGGCGACGCGCACGCCTGCGCCTACAGGCCCAGGAAGCTCGCGAACTCCTCCAGCGGTGCGCGCTCCGCGACCAGACGGTTCACCGGATGCGCGGCGTTCCGGTAGCCGATCGCCATGCCGCAGAAGAGCAGGCGTTCGGGCGGCAGGGCGATGAAGCGGCCGACGGTCTCGTGATAGAGCGACCAGCATTCCTGAGGGCAGCTGTCCAAGCCGTGCTCGCGCAGCAGCAGCATGACGGAGTGCAGGAACATGCCGAGGTCCGACCACTGCGGCGGTCCCATGCGGCGGTCCACGGAACAGAACAGTGCCATGGGCGCGCCGAAGCACTGGTAGTTGCGCGCGAACCAGCGCAGTCGTGCCGGCCGGTCCTCGCGCAGAATGCCGAGCAGCCGGTACATGTCCTCACCGACCCGGAATCGCCGCTCGCGATACGGTGAGTGCAGCTGCGGCGGATAGATGTCGTATTCAGTGGGCTCACCGTCCGGGCTCGTGGCAACGCGCTCGGCCATCAGCGTCTTGAGCCGCGCGAGCGGTTCGCCGGCCACGACGGCGACATGCCACGGCTGCAGGTTGCCGCCGGACGGGGCGCGTGCCGCGGCGCTCAGGATCTCGCGGATGACCTCGCCGGGTACTGGAGTGGGCAGGAAGTCGCGCACCGACAGGCGGGTCGCGAGGGCTTCGTGGACGTGCATGAGGACTGACCTCTGGATGCCATGCCGGGTATTGGTGCGCTTCGCGACAGTCTGCCATGCGGCCTCCTGATTCTCTAAGGGCGCCCTGGTGATCGGCGCCATCGCCTCTGCCAACGCCGTAGTGATGGCGCAGGAGGGGCCGCAATCCGGCGGGGACGAGGGCAGTGCCGCGTGCTGCAACGTCTCTGCTTTCTCACGTGGGGTGGCAGCGGTCGTTCCTCGCAGCACGCGAAATGCAGCAGCCTCGCAGCTGTCTTTCCACCGGGAGCGGCCCGGGGGAGGGGTCGATCAGGTCGTGTTCACCTGCCGTTCAGTCAGCGCGGGCACAATGCGCGCGCGTGCAGACCTCGTCAGGGCGGGAACACCGCGTCCATGCCCGTCTGGCACAATTCGCGCGCGTGCAGGCCTCATCCCGGGGCCCAGACAGGAGAGAGCAGGATGCGTCATCTGGCAATGTGTGTGGCGGCGGTCATCGCCGCGGGCTCGGTCGGGGCGGCACGGGCGGACTGGAGCGGCAAGGGTGAGGCCGGCATCGTGTTCGCGCGCGGCAACAGCGACACGGAAACGGCCAACGTCAAGCTCGACATGGCACGCGAGGTCGAGAAGTGGAAGCACGGCTTCGGTGGTGCGTTGCTGCGTGCCAAGAACGACGGCAGCAAGACCGCCGACCGCTATGGCGTGTTCTGGCAATCGGACTACAAGTTCTCCGAACGCAACTACTGGTTCGGCGCGCTGCGCTATGAGGATGACCGCTTCAGCGGCTTCGACTATCAGCCCAGCGCCACGACCGGCCTGGGCCACAAGTTCATCGACACCGAGCGCACCAAGATGAACGGGCAGGCCGGCGTCGGCTACAAGCGCCTCAAGAACACCGTGACCGACGCGACCTCGGACAACGCCATACTGCGCGGCGATCTCAAGTATGAGCACGCGCTCACCGCGACCACGAAGATCATCGACACCTTTCTCGTCGAGTCGGGTTCGGCCAACACGTTTGCCGTGAACGAACTGGCGCTGCAGGTCAAGATGAGCGATGCCTTCGCGCTCGCGGTCGGATTCGCGGTGCGTCACAACACGGATCCGCCGAACGGCCTCAAGAAGACCGACACGCTGAGCACGGTCAATCTCGTCTACGGTTTCTGATCTCTTGTGTGGCTGGCGGCGGGGCGACCCGCTGCCGGCCGCGCGCGGTGCCACCGGGGAAAGGGGGTTGCACCGGCGCATGGCGGCGCGCCGCATTGTCGAGCGCTCTGGGCATCGGTAGCATGCGCCACGCCATGAAGGGACGCCGCCACCGCATCGCCTGTCAGCTCGCGATCATCGCGCTGCTGCTCAAGGCGCTCATGCCGACGATCACGGCAGCGCTGGAGCCCCACGACCTGACCGGCAGGCTGCCTGGAATGCAGCTCTGCACTCCGGGCGGACTGGTGGTCTCCGGTGAGGAAGGCGGGGGTGGAGCGCCGCCCGGCGAGCAGGCCGCGAACCCAGCGGCTCATTGTCCCTGGTGTCCGAGCCAGACTCCGCCGGTGGTATTGCCGGAGCCACCGTCACCGCCTGCTTCGAGCGCGGCATCCGGATCCTTGCGTCCGCCGTGCGAGTTGTCCTCACTACAGGGCCTCTTCCTGTGGCCCGCGAGGCGTGCCAGAGCGCCACCGGAATCCTTCTGATCGCTTGATCGCTGCCGTGCGCGACGTATCACCGGTGCGTCAGCCACGTGGGATCGCGTCCGGGCGTGGTCACGCCAGCCCGGCGCCGCGGATCGTCGCGCACGGCCTCACAGCCGTGCGATGAGGTTCGGAACTCGAGGGTGTGTCATGAACAAACCAGCCTCCGCGCGGTCTTCGCGCTTCATTGCGGCCCCCCGGTATCGCGCAAGCGCGGTCGGCGCCGCGGCCCGGGTGGTTGTGAGTGGCGCAGTGCTGGCCGGCTGCGTGGTCGGGGGCGCACGGGCGGCCGAACCCCGGGCGGCAACGCGGGACTCGCGCATCGAGAACCCGGCGCTGGTGCTGGGCGAAGTCGCCGTCACGGCCCGGCGCATCAATGTCCTGCCCGCGAGCGCGGTACTGACTTCGGTCGACATCGTCGGTGCCGGACT
>CAYWMY010000286.1:0-3995 GCA_964459405.1 uncultured Steroidobacteraceae bacterium
CGAAGCCGACCAGATGTTTCTCGGAATGCCCGTCCTTCGTGACGAGCTCGTACTTCGGCTGCTGCAGACCCTGAAGGTGCGCCAGCACGTGCGGCATGACCGTGCCCGGCAGCACCGTGTTGTTGACCCCATGGGGCCGCGTCGGATCCGCATAGAATCCCTTGAGGAAGGTGTAGACGCGGTCCGTGCCGCGGCTGCGCGCGATCAGCGACAGGTCAGGCGGCTGGTTGCCGAACCACTCGGCCGCCTGGGCCTTCGGCATCGGCGAAATCACCATCGACAGCGGTGTCGAGCCTTCGGGGATCAGGTTCGCGACCAGATCCTTTTCGTCGAGGCCAAGATCCTTGCCGACGCGGTTCCAGCGCACGTACTCCGCCGAATGGCAGCCGAGGCAGTAATTGACGAAGTTGCGTGCGCCGCGCTGCAGGGACTCCACGTTGTGGATGTCCGTGTTGGCCGGCTCGTAGTGACCGCCGCCCGCGGCGAACGCCGCGACGGGCAGCAGCAGCGCCGCGAGGACGAACGACTTAGTGCGCATGATAGGTGACCCTCTTCGGCTCCGGCTTCGTCTTGTCGATGCGCGAGTACCACGGCAGCAGCGCGAAGAACAGGAAGTACACCAGCGTGCCCACACGAGAGGTCCACTCGAGCACCGCGGAGACCGGCTGCAGGCCGCAGTAGGCCAGCACGATGAACGAGATCGCGAACAGCGTCAGCGCGGTCTTGTACAGCGGCCCGCGGTAGCGGATCGACTTCACCGGCGAGCGATCCAGCCACGGCAGGAAGAACAGCACGACGATCGCGGCGAACATGACGATCACGCCCCAGATCTGGGTTCCGGCGAACGCCGGCACCGCGCGCAGCATCGCGTAGAAGGGCGTGAAGTACCACACGGGCGCGATGTGCTCCGGCGTCTGCATCGGGTTCGCCGGCTCGAAGTTTGGTGCCTCCAGGAACAGGCCGCCCAGCGTCGGCATGAAGAACACGACGGCGGCGAACAGGATCATGAAGAACGCCACCCCCATGATGTCCTTCACCGTGTAGTACGGGTGGAAGGGAATGCCGTCCAGCGGCTTGCCATCCGGGCCCTTGTTCTTCTTGATCTCGATGCCGTCCGGGTTGTTGGAGCCCACTTCGTGCAGCGCCAGGATGTGCGCCACGACCAGGAACACCAGCACCAGCGGCAGCGCGATCACGTGCAGCGCGAAGAAGCGGTTCAGCGTGATGTCCGAGATGAAATAGTCGCCGCGGATCCACTCCATGAGCGCGCCGCCGATCACCGGCACCGCACCGAACAGCGACACGATCACCTGCGCACCCCAGTAGGACATGTTGCCCCAGGGCAGCAGGTAGCCGAAGAACGCCTCGGCCATCAGGGCGAGGTAGATGAACATGCCGAAGATCCACAGCAGCTCCCGCGGCTTGCGGTACGAGCCGTACAGCAGCGCGCGGAACATGTGCAGGTAGACGACGATGAAGAACGCCGAGGCGCCCGTCGAATGCAGGTAGCGCATCAGCCACCCCCATTCGACGTCGCGCATGATGTATTCGACCGAGCCGAAGGCCTCCGCGGCGCTCGGCTTGTAGTTCATGGTCAGGAAGATGCCGGTGACGATCTGCAGCACCAGCACCAGCAGTGCCAGCGAGCCGAAGTAGTACCAGGTGTTGAAATTCTTGGGCGCGTAGTACTCGCTCAGGTGCTCGCGCCACATCTTCGACATCGGAAAGCGGTCGTCGATCCACTGACCGAGCGACTGCATACAGCCGCCCCCGGCGGCATCGGCGTTGGCGACTTCGTTGGCCATCAGGCGACTCCCACCGGATCCTCACCGACGAGGATGTGGCTGTCATCGATCCACGAGTAGGGCGGCACCACGAGGTTTCGCGGCGCCGGCACATTCTTCAGCACGCGTCCCGCCAGGTCGAACATCGAACCGTGGCAGGCGCAGAAGAAACCGCCTGGCCAGTCGCGCCCGATGCGCGCAGACAGATCCGCGGCACCGACCTCGAAGGCCGCCTGCGGCGCACAGCCCAGGTGTGTGCAGACCGCTTTCACGACGAGGAACTCGGGCTTGCTGGCCCGCGCGGGGTTGCGCGCATAGTCCGGCTGCTCGGAGATCTCCGAGGCCGGATCCGCCAGCAGATCGTCGACCTTCTGCAGCCCCGCCACCATCTCCGCCGTGCGCCGCACGACGTAGATCGGCTGGCCGCGCCACTCGACCTTCATCATGGCGCCCACTTCGAGTTTGCTGACGTCGACGGATACCGGTGCGCCCAGGGCCTTCGCTCGCGCACTCGGCTTCCAGGAAGCCAGGAATGGCGCGGCGGCGAATGCCACGCCGATCGCGCCCGTGACAGTCGTTGCTGCGGTCAGCAGCGAACGTCTGCCGTGATCCACCTCTTCACTCATCAGGCTCACCCCTGAACGATCAAGCCCACACAATCCCCTGACGGATCCGCCGCGCGGGCGGAACGCCACCATAGTTTCGCCGTTCTTGTTGACCGCGCATTATACACGGGACGTTTGCCCGCGCCTGCTGGTGCCCGCTCCGGCCCAGGCACCGCGCGGGCGTCGCTGGAGTTCCTCATGCAGCGTCTGGTCGATCTGCTGAAGTGGCTGGGTCCGTGGGTCGCCGTGGGACTCGCGGCCGGCCTTGCGTTTACGGTCGCACGGCCCTGGCTGCCCGCGCGCGCGCCGCAGCCGCCCGCGGTGTCCCCCCCGGGAACCTCGCCGCCGGCCGCAGCCGCCACCCCCGCGGCGCAGGCAACCCCGCCCGCCGCGTCCCCGGCTCCCGCAGCGGCGATCGCCGCACCCGGCCTCATGTCCCATGTCGATGCCGTGGCCGCCAGCGCACCCGCGGTCGTCAACGTGTTCACCGATCGCGTCGTACGCGTACGCCAGCTGCCGCCCGGCTGGGAATCGCTGTTCGGTGAGGGCTGGTCGGCGTATCGAAACCGGGTGGAACGCAGCCTCGGCTCGGGCGTGATCTACGATCGTGCGGGTCACGTCATCACCAACGCCCACGTGGTCAACGGCGCGAGCCAGATCCAGGTCGAGCTGCGGGACGGCCGCGTGGCACCGGCGCGCATCGTCGGCGCCGACCCCGACACGGACCTCGCCGTGCTCGAAGTGGCGCTCAAGAACCCGCCGGTGATCAGGCTCGGCCGTTCGGACACCCTGCAGGTCGGCGAGCCGGTCCTCGCGATCGGCAACCCGATGGGGCTCGGTCAGACCGTGACTTCCGGGATCGTCAGCGCCAAGGGCCGCAGCCGGCTCGGTGTCTCGACCTTCGAGAGCTTCATCCAGACCGATGCCGCCATCAATACCGGCAACTCCGGTGGAGCGCTCGTCAATGCGCGCGGCGAGCTCATCGGAATCAACACCGCGATCCTGGCACGCAGCGACGGCAGCGAGGGCATCGGCTTCGCCATCCCGGTCGACATGGTGCGCGGCGTCGTCGACGAGATCCTGCGGAGCGGGCGCGTGGTGCGCGGCTGGATCGGCGTGGTGCCGCGCGACATGCCCGCGGAGCAGGCGGAACAGTTCGGCTATCCGCAGGGCAGCGTGCTGATCGAGAACCTGTTCGTCAGCAGTCCGGCCCTGGAAGCCGGCATGCAGCCCGGCGACGTGGTCACGGAGATCAACGGCCAGAAGGTCCAGGGCATGCACGACCTCGTGGCCCGGATCGCGGCCCTGAAACCCGGCCAGAAGACCCGCGTGACGTGGATGCGGGGCCCGCCGTTCCACGACACGCCACAGGCGATGACCGTCAAGATCACGGTCGTCGAGCGTCCGCAGCGCGGCAGGGTGCGCGGCGGCTGGGCGCGATCACGCCGCGACGCGGCGGATCTCGGCGCCCAGTCCGGCCAGCTTTTCCTCGATACATTCGTAGCCGCGGTCGAGGTGGTAGATGCGGTCGACGACCGTCTGCCCTTCGGCGACGAGGCCCGCGAGCACGAGGCTCGCGGAAGCGCGCAGGTCGGTTGCCATGACC
>CAYWMY010000287.1:0-2905 GCA_964459405.1 uncultured Steroidobacteraceae bacterium
CAGCACGATCTCGCCAACCTGATCCGCGCCGAGCAGCTCGATCGCGCCGTCCGGGGTGCGCCGCCCGATCGCAATGTCCGCGCCGGGCATGGCCCGCCCCATGGAGCCGGGCCAGACCGGCTCCGACAGGAAGTTCGAGATCATGATGGCCCCGGTCTCGGTCTGCCACCACGTGTCGTGCACCGGCAGGCCAAAGGCATCGACCCCCCACATGACCGCCTCGGGGTTGAGCGGCTCGCCGACGCTCGCGATGAACCGCAGGGCCGGGAAGCGATGCGGCCGCAGCGGCGCGAAACCGGCCTTCATCAGCATCCTGATCGCGGTCGGAGCCGTGTACCAGACGGAAACCTGCTGCTGGTCGAGCAGCGTGTACCAGCGCTCGACATCGAACTCTTCGCGGTCCACGAGCAGGCTCACTCCGCAGCTGAGCGCTGCGATCACGCCATACGAGATGCCGGTGACCCAGCCCGGGTCCGCCGTGCACCAGAACACATCGTCGGGGCGGAGGTCCAGCGCGAGGCGCGCGGTGGCATAGTGCGCGATCACCGCCCGATGCGCATGCACGACACCCTTGGGCTTGCCGGTGGTCCCGCTCGTGAAGTGCAGCAACGCCGCGTCGTCCTGATGTGTCGACGCAGTGGCCAGCTCATCCGATTGTTGTGCGAGGGCCGCAGCCAGTTCGATGGTGCCAGCGGGCAACGGGGTCGCCGCGTCGTCCCGCACCACGAAACCGTGCCGCAGGGACGGCAGGGACGGCCGGATCGGCGCCACCTTGCGCTCGTAACGGCGCGCCGTGGTCACGAGCACGCTGGCGGCCGCCAGGTCGAGGCGCGAGCGGATCGGCTCGGGACCGAATGCCGAGAACAGGGAGGTGCACGTCGCACCGCCCTTGAGCGTGCCCAGCAGGGCAATGAAGAGTTCCGGACTGCGCCCGAGCAGCGTCGCCACGACCGCGCCGCGTCCGACGGCATGGCTTGCCAGCAGCTGTGCGAAGCGATTCGCCTCTCGCTGCAGCGCCCGGTATGTGAAGTCGACGGTGTTCAGACGCGCGTCGATGAAGCGGACCGCGAGCTTGTCCGGCGTGGCCTGCGCGGGCCGGTCGATGGCGATCTGCGCCATGTTCAATGGACCATCCGGCGCCAACCCGAGCTCGGCGCGCACCGCTGCCCACGAGAACGCGCGACGGGCGCTGTCATAATCGCGCAGGTTCGCCATCGGGCCCGCGCCCTTGCGGGGTCCGGTGATCGGCGGCCAGCGCGGCACGTCGGGCATGGCCGCCGTCACATATACCTCGCCCGTACCCGATGTGGCTTCTCGAGGTTGACCGCATGCGCCGCCCACGGCAGCCACCCCTCTTTGCACGTATTGATCAATTCTCATCTCTCCCGACGCATTGCCGAGTCTCGACGGGATCGCGCCCGGCACCAATCAGGGTTGTTCACGAGGCGGCAATGGATAACCGCTATCGCCACAGCGGTTGGGTAAATGCCCGAAGCCGGGCCCGGAGAATGACTATGGCGGCCGGCCGGCGGAGCGAATCTGGAATAAGATGAATACAATGCTGCTCTTCGCGCCACACCACTCCGGAGCGCTCGCCGGCCGGATCGCCGATGCGCTGGGCACGCCGCTTTCCGCCAGTGAGGAACGCGAATTCGACGGTGGCGAGCACAAGATGTGCCCCCTGCAGGACGTGCGCGGCCGCGACGTGGTCGTGATCCAGAGCCTGAATGGCGATGCGCAGGCTTCCGCCAACGACAAGCTCTGCCGCCTGCTGTTCTTCATCGGCGCACTGAAAGATGCCGGCGCCGGCCGGGTGACGGCTTGCGTGCCTTATCTCGCGTACGCCCGCAAGGATCGCCGCACGCAGCCCCGCGATCCGGTGACCACCCGCTATGTCGCGGCTCTCTTCGAGGCTGTGGCCGTGGATCGCGTGATCGTGCTCGACGTCCACAATGAGGCCGCGTTCGACAATGCGTTTCGCTGCGAGACGATCCGGGTCGAGGCGGCCGGCGTCTTTGCCGCGCAGCTGGCGCAGCGCGACGCCGCAACCAGGCTCGTCGTGGCATCGCCCGACCCGGGCGGCGTCAAGCGGGCACAGCGGTTTCGCGAGGCACTCGAGCAGGCTTGCGGCCGGAGCGTCGATTTTTCGTTCATGGAGAAGCGGCGCGCCCTCGGTGTCGTATCCGGTGAAACCTTCACCGGCGACGTCGGTGACAGCAACGTCGTCATCTACGATGACCTCATCGCCTCCGGAACGACGCTACTGCGCGCCGTGCACGCCGCGCGCAGTGCCGGGGCCCGGCGCATCGACGTCATCGCGACGCATGCCGCGTTCCTGCCGGCCGCGACCCAGCTGTTCACCGACGAGGGGCCCGACTCCGTGATGGTCAGCGACTCCATCGCGTTGCCCGACGCCTTCGTCCCCCTGCTGCGTACACGCCTCACGGTATGTCCCATTGCGCCTCTGCTCGCCCGCACCATCGGCGAGCTGGCGCATCAGCCAGACTGAGCGTCCCGGCCCAACGTGCGCATCGCGTAGCGTCGCGCGGCCTCGAGGTACTCCCAGGCTCGTGCCCGCCAGTCTGCGCGCTCGCGGTATGCGGGATCGAGCAGGTGCCACACCGCCAGCTTGGCGCGCACGGTGGCGCGGCGGCTGCGATAGAAATCGAGCAGACGGTGCGAGAGCAGATCACCGGACTCGCCGCGATAGCCGTCCAGGACCCTTTCCGCCGCCGATGCATCCCCGAGCCGCTCGCATTCGATCGACAGGAACGCGAGTTCCTCGCCGGGATCGAGCGTACGCAGGTCGAGCGAGAATTCCAGGCAGTCGATGATGCATGGGGGGTCGGCCAGGCAGATATGCTCGGGGCGCAAGTCCCCATGCCCTTCCACGATGCGCCGCTGT
>CAYWMY010000287.1:2915-3977 GCA_964459405.1 uncultured Steroidobacteraceae bacterium
GCACGCGACAGAAGCTCGGGTTCGACGTTCCTGCACGCCTCCACCTGCAACGCGACCACCGATTCGACGACCGCGGCCTCGAGCCCGAGTCCGGGCGCAAGCAGGTCACGTCGATCCAGCTGCACCTGCGATCGGATGCGACCGACGTAGCCGGCCGCATCGAACTCGATGCACGGCTGCATGCGGTAGAACCGTGCCAGCAGGCGGCCCACGCCGATCAACCGTTCAGCCGGGACGCGTCCTGCGGCGATGGCGCTGTCCAGCATCAGCGCGGACGGCAGCCGTCGCATCTTCACGAGCCAATCGACCACGGCCCCGTTGCCACCCAGGCGCAGCACGCCGTCCCCGTCCTGCGTCAACGGCACGACACCGAGGTAGACGTCCGGCGCCAGCCGCTGATTGAGTCGCACTTCATCCGCGCAATTGAGCCGGCGCGCCCCGACACTCGCAAGATCGAGAAACGCGGTGCGCACCGGCTTTTTCAGCTTCCACGCGTACCCATCCGTCAGGAATACCCACGCATAGTGCGTCTCGATGGCGGTGATCGTTCCGGGCCGCTCCTCATACGTGCGAGGTAAGCGAAGTGCCGCGACCTTCTCCTGCAGGCTCGCGTCACCGCCTTCATCGCCTCGCGACATCGGCCCTCCTGACGGCTCCTCGTCCTCGACCCCGTTTGCAGGGTCGCATACCCGTGGATCACCGCAGGTGCATTCCGGTTACCCCGAATGATCCGCCGCGGCATCTGCCATAGTATGCAGAGAGGGTGTGCTCCCCGATACGGGCCGACCGGGCGGGAAAACAGAAACCATGTTCAGAAGGCCGTTCGTCGATCGGGTCGACGCCGGACGCCAGCTCGCCGAGCAGCTCGGCGAATACCGGCATCGGGACGACGTCATCGTCCTGGCATTGCCGCGTGGCGGCGTGCCTGTCGGCTTTGAGGTCGCCCGGACCCTCGCAGCGCCGCTCGACGTGCTGATCGTCCGCAAACTGGGTGCCCCCGGCCAGCCGGAACTCGCGCTCGGCGCCATCGCCTCCGGGGATATCATCGTGATCAACGAAGAC
>CAYWMY010000288.1:0-3970 GCA_964459405.1 uncultured Steroidobacteraceae bacterium
TGGAGCGGGTGATGGGAATCGAACCCACGTTAGTAGCTTGGGAAGCTACAGTTCTACCATTGAACTACACCCGCGCAGGCGCGGATTCTATTCGGCAGGTCATCCGGCCGGCAAGCAGCGGCGGCCGGCGCAGCGGAGGCCCGGCCACGGGACGGGCGCTTCATGGCGCCGTCGCGATCAGGGCGTCACCGCGGCCGCCCTCGTGCTCCAGTCGAGCGCGGCCGCCGTTCAGCCTTCGCCGGGACATCGCCGTCGAGACGCCACTCCGCGCGCTTCGCAAAACGTGCGGCGAGGAAGTCGACGAAGACGCGCACTTTCGCGGACAGGTGTCGCCGGCTCGGATACACCGCCGCAATCGATGCGCGGGGTGACTGGAAATCCCGCAGCAGGCGCGTGAGCCGCCCGGCACGTATCTCGGGGGCGACGATGAAATCGGGCTGCAGCGCGACGCCGAGGCCCGCAACCGCCAGCGCGGCCAGCATGCGGCCGTTGTTCGCGCGGTGGCGGGCCGTGATGCGCGGCGTGAGGCGCCCGCAGTCCCGCGACTCGAAGGTCCAGGGGCCGGGTGCGGCGGCACAGGTGTACGCGAGGCAGTCGTGCTGCTCGAGGTCCTGCGGCGTCGACGGCGCCGGGTGCCTCGCGAGGTAGGCCGGCGACGCGCAGCACACGAGCTCGGTCGTGCCGATGCGGCGCGACACCAGCGCCTGCTGGCCGATGGCGCCGATGCGGATCGCGAGGTCGAAGCCCTCCTCCACGAGGTCCACGGCGCGGTCGGACAGATCGAGGTCGAGCGTGAGCTTCGGGTGACGCACCACGAATTCCGCGATCGCGGGCGCGAGGTAGCGCACGCCGAAGGTCACGCCACAGGTGATGCGCAGCGTGCCGCGGGGTTCGACCGTCGCCGCGCGCACCGACGCCTCGGCCTCCTCGAGATCCGCGAGCAGCTGCACGCTGCGCTCGTAGAACGCCTGGCCCGCTTCGGTCAGCGACAGGCGGCGCGTGGTGCGGTTGAGCAGGCGCACCTCCAGCTGCGCCTCGAGCTCGGCAACGGCCCGTGACACGGCGGAGGTCGACACATCCAGGCGCGTGGCGGCGCGCGCGAAGCTTCCCAGTTCCACGACCTTGGCGAAGGAGCGGAGTGCGCTGAAGCGGTCCATGGGTGATTATTGCGTTCTGCGCAACAACATATCAATCAGTGATGGCTTTATCCCGAATTGCGCAGCGTGGAGGATGTGCACACGGCAATGGCCGAGCAACACCACCCACGAAGGACGAGCCCACCATGACCACGAACATCCAGTCCCCGGAACAGGCCCGCATCGAGACCGGCGCGCTGCTGCTGCGTCTCGCCCTCGGCCCGATCTTCATCGCGCATGCACTGCTCAAGTATTTCGTCTTCACGCTGCCGGGCACGGCGCAGTTCTTCGCCTCGCTGGGCCTGCCGCCGTCGCTCGGTGCGGTGGCCATCGTCGCCGAGCTCGTGGGCGGCGCGATGCTGGTGCTCGGCGTGTACACACGCCAGGTCGCACTCGCGCTCGTGCCCGTGCTGCTCGGCGCCACGTGGGCGCATGCCGGCAACAGCTGGGTGTTTTCGGCGCCGAACGGTGGCTGGGAATACCCCGCGTTCCTGACCCTCGCCGCGATCGTGCAGTTCCTCGTCGGCGACGGCGCCTGGGCGCTGCGGCCTGCGCGTCGTGCCGCGGCCTTCGAGCAGGCTGCCTGAGCGGCACTGACGCGGTCCGACACCGCTTGCACGAGACTCGCTGATGCCCGCTCCCGCACCCGCGGGAGCGGGCCCGAGGAGACCACCATGATCCGGCTGCCCACGATCTTTCTGTCCCACGGCTCCCCGCTGCACGCCCTGGACGGGCAAGGCGCCGGCACGGCCTGGCGCGCTATCGCGGCCGCGCTGCCGCGGCCGCAGGCAGTGCTGCTGGTCTCCGCGCACTGGGAGACCGCGCTGCCCATGCTGACCGGTCACGCGCGACCCGAAACCATCCATGACTTCAGCGGCTTTCCGGCCCCGCTCTACGAGCTGCGCTACGCGGCGCCGGGTGCGCCCGCGCTGGCGCAGCACGCGGCGGCACTGTTGCGCGATGCAGGCCACGCCGCGGCCGTGAACGGCTGCCGGGGTCTCGATCACGGCGCATGGGTGCCGCTGCGCTGGATGTACCCCGCGGCCGACGTGCCGGTCGTGCAGCTCTCGGTGCAGACGGTGCTCGGCGCGGAGCATCACCTGCGTCTCGGCGAGGCGCTCGCGCCCCTCGCGGACGCCGGCGTGCTCGTGATCGGATCGGGCCACGTCACGCACAACCTGCGGGACTGGGCCCGGCATCACCGTGAGGCGCAACCCCTCGACTACGTGCGGAGCTTCTCGGGCTGGCTCCACGCACGGCTCGCGGCCGGCGACCGCGAGGCGCTGACCGAGTGGCGAACGCGTGCGCCCGATGCCCGGCGCGCGCACCCGACCGAGGAGCACTTCCTGCCGCTGTTCGTCGCCTGGGGTGCCGCGGCACCCGGCGCAACCGCCGAGCGCGTGTACACCGCAGTCGACGGCGCAGCGCTCGCCATGGACGCCTACGTGTTCCGCTGAGGCCCGGGCCGCCGCGACCGGTCGTCTCCTCGCGCGCCTGATCCGCTGAGACTGCCGAGGCCCTGTTCCCGCGCACGCGGGGTCCCCGCGCGCCCGCTGCGGGGCCTCGAAGTGCGCCGACCACCGCGGCGCTTTCCGCGGCCGTGGTTTCGCTTACCATCGCTGGACCCGGCAGCGGAGTGGACCCGGTGAACCTCGAAAAAGTCACCTTCGCCTTCTTCATCATCTCGGCGGCGACGCTGAACTTCGGTTTCGTGTTCGGCGAGATCGACAACCCGGCGCACCACGATCTCTGGGAGTTCTTCGCGGCCTTCGTCGTGAACGTCATCGCGACCGTACTGAAGTCCGGCGACCGCACGCAGGTCGGCGCCATGCACCTCGCGACCAGCCTGGTCGCGCTGCTGCAGCTCGCTGCGGCCGCGCTGGTCTGGACGCTGGCGCCGGCGGGCGCCGATGGCGCCGTCGCCCCGGCGGCCATGGCGAGCATCGTGTCGCTGTCGGCGGGCGCGCTCCTCGCCAACATCATCTCGGTGGTGATTCTGATCGTGGAGACCACGCTGCAGCGGAGGTGAAGTGAACACCGCCGTCGTCCTCGCGTTGCGGCGCCTGCGCGCGCCGATCGTGCTGCTGGTCGCGATTTTCGCGGCCGGTATCGTGGGTCTCGTGCTGATCCCCGGCACCGATGCAGCCGGCCGCCCGTGGCAGATGACGATCTTCGACGCGCTGTACTTCATGAGCTACACCGCGAGCACGATCGGCTTCGGCGAGATCCCCCAGGCGTTCAGCACGGCCCAGCGCGCCTGGGTCACGCTGGTCATCTACGCCTCGGTGATCGGCTGGGCCTACGCCGTGGCAAGCCTGCTGACGCTGGTGCAGGACCGGGCCTTCCGTTCCGCGCTGGTGGCCGGGCGCTTCCGTCGCGAGGTGCGCGCGTTGCGCGAGCCGTTCTACCTGGTCTGCGGCTTCGGCGAGACCGGTGCGCTGGTCGGCCGCGCACTCGATGCGCTCGGGCTGCGCTTCGTCGTCATCGATCTCGACGAAGAGCGGATCCAGGAACTGGAGCTGCTCGACCTCGTGCAGGATGCGCCGGCAATGGTCGCGAATGCCCGGATCCCCGAACACCTGGTGGCCGCGGGCCTCACGCGCCGGGAATGCTGCGGGGTGCTGACGCTGACCAGTGACGACCAGGCGAACCTCGCCGTGGCGATCGCGGTGCGCCTGCTGAATCCCGCGGTGCCCGTGCTGGCGCGGGCCATGAGTCGCGAGGCCGCCGCGAACATGACCTCGTTCGGCGCCGACCAGGTCATCAACCCGTTCGCGAAATTCGGGGACTACCTCGCCGTCGCGATCCAGTCGCCGGGCAGCCATCGGCTGATG
>CAYWMY010000289.1:0-3953 GCA_964459405.1 uncultured Steroidobacteraceae bacterium
CAGGCGCGCTCCGCCGCGGGGCCTGCCTGCGTCGCGGCCGCCCGCACCTCGGGCCCGGCCGGAGTGGTGCCCGGAATGAACTGCGCTCCCGCCCCGGCCACCAGCGAGCCCGCGCCGTGCGCATCGAGCGTCGCCACCATGGCGCCACCGATCGACGCAGCGATGCCCTTGAAGTCGGGCTCGGCACGCGGGTCGCAGACCATGAGTCCGGGTGTGCAGTCCGCGGCGGCATACTCGACCTCCGCAGGTGTACAGGCCGTGTTCAGCGGCACGAAGACCACGCCGGTGCGCAGGCACGCGAGATAGAGCAGCAGCGCCTCCGGGGATTTCTCGACCTGGGAGAGCACACGCGCACCGGGATGCAGGCCGAACGCGCCGAGACGCGCAGCGAGACCCTCGACGCCCGCGCGCAGATCCTCGTACGACCAGGTGCCGCGGCCCGGCACGATCCAGCATGGTGCAGCGCCGCGGGCGCGCGCGATCGTGTCGATGCGCGCGTAGAGGTTCTCTCTGGTCACAGACAGCCCGGCCATGTCGCACCCCCGAATCCCCGGCCCGCCTCCCCGCGAGTGTGGCCCAATTCCGCGTATCCCGGCGACCCCCGCGAACGATGTCGCGCCGGATGCGTCTCAGCACACAGTATCGAGCGAGGCGCGTCGCCATGCCCGAGGCCTGCCAGGGTGGTTTCCGTCGCCGGGATGCGCTGCGCGCCCTGGCGTTCGCGGCGCTGTGCGCCGCCGGCACGCTGTCGCTGCCGGGCTGCACCGCGGTGGCCTTCGGCATCGCGAACGTGCCCGCCCTCGTGGGCGATCACCAACGCCACGCGGACCTGCGTTACGCCGCGGGGCCGCGCCAGACGCTCGATGTCTACGTGCCGCGCGGCGCCGCCCGCGCGCCCGTCGTGGTGTTCTGGTACGGCGGCGCCTGGACGACCGGCAGCAAGGCGGAGTACCGCTTCGTCGGCGCGTCGCTCGCCGCGGCGGGCTATGTCGTCGTGATTCCGGACTACCGGTTGTACCCGCGGGCCAGGTTTCCGGATTTCGTGGACGACGGCGCCGCGGCGCTGGGCTGGACCCACGCGCAGATCGCCGGCTACGGCGGCGATCCTGCACGCATCTGGCTCATGGGTCACTCGGCCGGGGCACACCAGGCCGCAATGCTCGCTCTCGAC
This sequence comes from uncultured Steroidobacteraceae bacterium, assembly GCA_964459405.1. Lineage (GTDB taxonomy): Bacteria > Pseudomonadota > Gammaproteobacteria > Steroidobacterales > Steroidobacteraceae > CAYWMY01. The sequence continues at coordinate 1,172 of CAYWMY010000289.1, forward strand.
CCGCGCCGGCTCGCAGCGAGCGGCGTACCGCGCAGCGCCATCCGCGGCCTGGTCGGACTCTCGGGACCGTATGTCCTCGAACCGAACTCCGATGAGCTGCGCGCGATCTTCGCGGCGCCCTGGACGCCGGCCGACTGGCAGCCGGTGCGTTTCGTGACGCCCGGCGCACCGCCCGTGCTGCTGCTGCACGGCGCCGCCGACGATGTGGTGGTGCCCGCGCACAGCGAGCGGCTCGCGCAGGCACTGCGCGACGCCGGTGTGTCCGTGGAATATCAGGTGTTCGCGGGCCGCCGCCATGCCGACACGGTCGCCGCGCTGTCACGTCCCGCCCGCTGGCGTGCCCCCGTGCAGGCGGCGGTCCGTGCGTTCATCGAGCGGACCGGCGCAGCCGCGCCGGCGGCGACGCCGGCAGCCCGGCCGCCGCGCAACGACCGGTCTGCCACCGCTTCAGCCGAGATGCGCTGAGAGGAACTCCAGCGATCGGCCGCGTGCCAGCGCGGCGGCCCGCTGGTTGTACATCGGCCGCGCCCAACAGTTGAAGCCGTGATCGACACCGGCGTAAACGTGCACGATGGCATTGTCGCGGCCCGCAAAGGCGCGCCTGACCGCCGCGACGTGGTCCTGTGGGATGAACTGATCGAGTTCGGCGAAATGGAGCAGGATCGGGAAACGGATCCGGGACGCCCGGTCGAGATGATCCGCGATGCCGCCACCGTAATAGGCGACCGTTGCATCGACCGTCCCCGTCGCCGCGACCCGGTAGGCGAGCTGGCCACCCATGCAGTAGCCCACGATGCCGACCCTGCCGGTGCACTCGGGCCGCGCCCGCAGCAGGTCGGTGGCCGCCACCAGATCCGTCGTCGCTTTCTCGAAATCGGTTCTTTGATAGAGATCGAAACCTCTTGCGAAGTCAGCTTCGGCATAGCCGAGATCGACTCGCGGGGCATCCCGCCAGAACACGTCGGGCGCCAGCACGACGTAGCCATCCAGCGCGTACTGGTCGGCGACGGTACGGATGTGCATGTTGACGCCGAAGATTTCCTGGACCAGCACGATCCCCGGTCCGGATCCCGCGGGCGGCAGGGACAGATAGGCGCCGAACTGATCGCCTGCGGGTAAGGAAATATCGATCCAGCGCGAATTCATGGCAATAACCCGTTGATCTTCAGTATTTTCTATATTGCCAGAAATGACAGACAGCAATCAGGGCGGACCATAAACACCCGGTGCCGGAGCAACCCGGCCGCGACGCGCGTGCAAATACCGCGGCCCCTCAGCGGCCCAGGAACTCGCACAGGTACGCGACCGGTCCGCTGGCAGCCTCGACGTCGAAACCGCTGCTGGCGGGCACTTCGAAGCTCGTTCCGGCCGGATAGTGGTGCCAGTCGCCGCCGGCGAGCCGGGCACGCAGTTCGCCCGAAACGATGGTCATGCGCTCGGCCGCGACGGTGCTGAAGTGAAACCCACCCGGCGCGATCACGCCAACCGTGGCCCCCAGCCCATGGCGCTCGAAGCCGATGCTCTGCACCTTGCCATCGAAGTAGACGTTGTGTTTCAGCATGCCATCCTCGCTCCGCAGTGCCGTTCCCTGCCCGCTCCCGGGTCCCCCGCGCTCAATCCCACCGGACGCACGCGTGCAGCTGCGCCGGCCGGACCGGTGCCAGCGCCTGCGCGGTCCCGAGATACAGGAATCCCACGATCTGGTCATCCGCTTCAAGCCCCAGGGCCCGCTTGACGCCCGCGTCATAGGCGGCCGCTCCGGTCTTCCACATCGCGCCGAAGGAGAGCGCATGCGCGGCCAGCAGCATGTTCTGCAACGCCGCGGCCACCGCGAGCACCTGTTCGATCTCCGGGACCTTGTGGCCACGCCGGATGCGTGCGGCGGCCACGATGACCACGGGCGCCCGCAAGGGCTTGGCCCGGCTGGCTTCGATCTGCTCCGGGCTCGCCGCCGCCTGCGTGCGGCGTGTGAAATCCGCGAGCGCATCTCCCAGCACCTGGCGCGAGTCGCCCTGCAGGACACGAAAGCGCCACGGCTCGAGCCGGCCGTGATCCGGCGCACGCACCCCCGCGGCCAGGATGCGCTCGAGATCGGCGCGCCCGGGAGCCGGATCGCCGAGACGCAGCGCAGAGCTGCGCGAGTCGATGGCATTGAGCAGCTGCATGGGCACCTGAGGCTCCGCCGCAGGATCGCAGTCTCGGCGGCCGGGCGCAGCGAGTCAATTACCCGGGCGACGGCGCGCCGGGCACATCGCGGGCCGTCGAACTGTGATGCCGCTCAGGAATCGCACGCCCTCAGCTGGCAGCACACGGGCGCGTCCAATAGCTTGTCCCCACTGACGTCCTCGAGAATCCCGCCATGAGCCCGTCCGACGAACGCGTGCTGCAGCTGCTGCGCAAATGGCAGCAGAGTCTCGAACTGCACGACCACTACGTGGGCCTTGCCGAAGAGCAGTACTGGCTGGTTCAGCCCTGGCCCAATCACCAGCGGCCCACGAAATGGGTCGTGCAGCTCGCGCGACAGCGCGTCGACGACCTGCTGCGCATCGTGCAGACACGCCTCGCAGCCGGAGATCCGTCGCTCTGCGAGGCGCTGGAGCTGATGTCCTTCCTGACCAATCTCGTCGGCTCGCAGCATGTGCAGCGATTCATCCCGCTGGCAGAGCCCGAGAACGAGCGGCCGCTGTCCTCGATCACGATGGAGATGCCGGCGGCCGCGCCGGGCGACACGGCCGCGTCCGTCACCCGCGAGATGCCGCCGCCCGCGGACCCGGGCACGGAC
>CAYWMY010000290.1:0-3950 GCA_964459405.1 uncultured Steroidobacteraceae bacterium
GTCGCGCGAGCGCTGGTCCGTGTTGCGGACCAGCAGACCGATCGAAGTGCCCGTAGTGACCCCTTCGAATACGCCCGAGAGGATCTCGACCCGGTCCTCCTCCCGGCGCTGGCTCGTGAACACCGACGTGCCCGTCCGGCGCCGGTCGATGTCGTGCGTGAAATCGGCCTCGGAGAGTGGCAGGCCCGGCGGGCAGCCGTCGACGATCGCGCCCAGGGCGGGCCCGTGACTCTCGCCGAAGGTGGTCACGCAGAACAGCCTGCCGATGGTATTGCCTGACATCAACCCGCCCGTCGCTCGACTGCCACCCGATGGCGCAACGCCGCCGTGACCGTTCGCGGGGGCTTCGCCCTGTCCGCGACCCGGGCCGCGCCACGCCGGATTGCCGCACCCGCGGCGTCGAGCTCGGCCGCGGACAGCAGGAAGACGCCGCCGCCACCGCGCTCGAATTCGAGCCAGGTGAAAGGCACCTCGCGCCAGGCACGCTCCACTTCACCCCGCGTATCACCGACCTCGACCACGAGCACGCCGCCGTCACGCAGGTGCGCGCGTGCGTCCACGAGGATCCGGGCCACGACATCGAGTCCGCGCGGTCCGGCCGCGAGACCGAGCGCCGGTTCGTGGCGGTACTCCCGCGGCAGCGCCCGCATCTCGCGCAACGAGACGTAGGGTGGATTACTGACGATGATATCGTACCGGCGCCTGCCGATCCCGCTGTACACGTCCGACCGCACGAGGCGCACCCGGCTGCGCAGGCGGTGCCGGCGCACGTTACCTGCTGCGACTTCGAGTGCGCGCGCCGACACGTCGGCCGCGTCGACGCGGGCGCGCGGGAACGCCCGTGCGCAGGCGATTGCGATGCAGCCTGAGCCGGTACCGATGTCGAGCACCGCCCGCACGCCGGCACCGCGCACCCAGGGCGCGAAGGCCGCCTCACACAGCTCGGCGATCGGCGAACGCGGCACCAGCACCGCGCGGGTGACCCGCATCTCGAGCCCGGCGAACCAGGTGCGGCCGGTCAGATACGCCACGGGGATGCGTTCGCGGATGCGCCGGCCGGCGAGGCGCCGGATTCGCGCACGATCGGCCGCGGAAACCGGGAGCGCATAGGCCGCGGGCAGCGCCTGGTAGTCGATGCCGAGCGCGAACAGGACCAGCGCAGCGGCCTCGTCGTCCGGATTGTCGGTGCCGTGGCCGTAGGTGAGGCGCGCACGCGCGAACTCGCGCGCAAGCGCCTCGATGCAGCCGGATACGGACTCGCTCGCGGGCAATCCCGGGCGCGCGGCGCCCGCGGCGGTTCGGTTCCTGCTCATGTGCGCAGTCTAACAAGGCACGGGCATGGGATACTTACTAGATGAAAACTCGCATGCAGCTCGCGCTGGTGCTGGCCGCGGCGGTCGTGGGCGCCGTGGTCGCACTCACACTCGATCGCTCGCGGAGTCCGGCACGCAGCGACACGACGCTCGCGCACGGTACGCTGCTCGGCGAGCCCCGCGCGCTGCCGTCGTTCTCGCTGATCGACTCCAGCGGCCGGCCCTTCCGCAACGCCGACCTGCAGCGCGGCTGGACCCTGATGGCCTTCGGCTTCACTCACTGCCCGGACGTGTGCCCGACCACGCTCGCCACGCTGGTGGCGGCGCGACGCCTGCTCGCAGACCTGCCGGTTGCCGCACAGCCGCGGCTCGTGCTGCTCTCGGTGGACCCGGAGCGGGACACTCCGGAGGCCCTGCAGAAGTACGTGACGTTCTTCGATCCGCAGCTGGCTGGCGTCACCGGCCCGCTGGAGGCGGTCGATCGCTTCACGCGGCAGCTCGGCGTGCCCGTGCTGCGCGGCAAGCCATCGGCCGCGGGGGATGGGTACGACGTCAGCCACACCGCATCGGTGTTCGTCATCGACCCGCGGGGCCGGCTCGTCGCGATCCTCGCCGCGCCGCACACGCCCGTCGGCGTCGCCACGGACTTCCGCAGTATCGTCGCGGCCGGCTGAGGCATGACCGATCTTCCTTCTTCGCTGCGATCCAGGCTGTTCATCGGCCTGCAGTACCTGCTGCCCCAGCACCTGCTGTCCCGCGTCGTGCTGCACCTCGCGCGCGTGCGGCTGGTGTGGTTCAAGAATGCGCTGATCGGCGGCTTCCTGCGTCTCTACGATGTCGCCATGCAGGACGCCGCCGAACCGGACCCACGGGCCTACGAGAGCTTCAACGCGTTCTTCACGCGGGCGCTGCGTCCCGGTGCGAGGCCGCTGCCCGCCGATCCCGACGTGGCCGTGATGCCCGTGGATGGCACCGTGAGCGAGCGCGGTCGCATCCGCGGCGAGACACTGATTCAGGCCAAGGGCATGAGCTTCAGCGCCACCGAGCTGCTGGGCGGCGACGAGACGCTCGCCGCACCGTTCAGGGACGGCAGCTTCGCCACGGTCTACCTGGCTCCCTTCAACTACCACCGCATCCACATGCCGTACGGCGGCACGCTGCGACACGCGCTGCATGTGCCCGGTGACCTGTTCAGCGTGAACGCCGCGACCACGGCCGCCGTCCCGCGGGTCTTCGCCCGTAACGAAAGGGTCGCGTGCATATTCGACACGGATGCCGGCCCCATGGCGGTCGTCGCCGTCGGCGCGCTGTTCGTGGGCAGCATCGAGCTGGTGTGGGCCGGGGAGGTCACACGGGTGCGAACGCGCGCGGTGCGCCGGCTGGTCGTCCCGGGCGCCCCGCTCACGTTCGCGCGTGGGGCCGAGCTGGCACGGTTCAACATGGGATCGACGGTCATCGTGCTGTTCGGCGGTGAGCGCTTCGAGCTGCGCTGCGCGGAGGCTGCGCGGGCCGTGCACCTCGGCGAACCGCTCGCGTGCGTGCGGCGGTGAGCGAAGGCGACTGGCGGCCGGTCGCGAGCCTGCCGGTGCTGCGGCACCGTGCGCTGATGCTGGACCGCGCACGCGAGTACTTCCGCGGCTGCGGCGTACTGGAAGTCGAGACTCCGCTTCTGTCGGCGGCCGCGGTATCCGATGTGAACATCGAATCCGCAGGCGCACGGCTCTGCGACAGGGACTGCTTCCTGCACACCTCGCCGGAATATGCGATGAAGCGCCTGCTCGCCGCGGGTTACGGTGACTGCATGCAGATCTGTCGCGTGTTCCGCGACGGCGAACGCGGGCGCCTGCATCACCCCGAATTCACGCTGATCGAGTGGTACCGGATCGGCTTCGACGCCGCGACGATCATGAGCGACGTCGAGCACCTGATCGCAGCCATGCTGCGCGACCTGCGAGCGCTGCCCCCGGCCAGCCGCATCAGCTACCGGGCCGCGCTGCACATGCACGCCGCGGTCGATCCCTTCGAAGACGACGCACCGGCACTGCGCGCCGCGCTGGAGCGCGCGGGAGTCGATTACCCATCCGCTGTCGAGGCCGACCGCGATGCCCTTCTCGACCTGATCGTGGGCGCCGTGGTCGGTCCTCGGCTCGGGCATGACGCCCCCTGTTTCGTCACCGACTACCCTGCCTCGCAGGCCGCCCTCGCACGACTCAAGGCAGGCGACCCGTCCGTCGCGGAGCGCTTCGAGCTCTATCTCGACGGCATGGAACTCGCCAACGGGTTTCACGAGCTCGGCGACGCGCCCGAGCAGGCGCAGCGGTTCGCCGGCGATCAGGCACTGCGCGCGCGGCGGGGCCTGCCGCTGCGTCCACTGGACGACCGTCTCCTGGAGGCGCTGGCTGCCGGGTTGCCGGACTGCTCGGGTGTCGCGCTGGGCTTCGACCGGCTGGTGATGTGCGCGACGGGTGCGCGCTCCATCGACGAGGTCATCGCCTTCCCGCTCGAACGGGCCTGACGTCCGGCATCAGGCCGTGGCAGCTACCTGGCGCGGGCGATGTACTCGGCGGAGCGCGTGTCGACGCGGATGACTTCACCCTCGTTGAGGAACAGCGGCACCTTGACCATCGCGCCGGATTC
>CAYWMY010000291.1:0-3926 GCA_964459405.1 uncultured Steroidobacteraceae bacterium
CGATGTCGAGCTGTCGCCGCGCGAGTTCACGGTGCTGCACGAACTCGTGCAGAACGCCGGGCGCGTACTGACGCGCGAGCAGCTGGAATCGAGGCTCTACGAGTGGGATCGCGCGCTCGAGAGCAATGCGATCGATGTGCACATTCATCACCTGAGACGCAAGCTGTCGAACGACACCATCCGCACGATTCGTGGCGTGGGTTACATGATTCCGGCGGCGGGCGATGCAGGCCCGTGAAGTTTCGCTGCGCCGCAAGCTGCTGGTCGGTCTGCTCGGCGCCACGGCGATTTCGTGGCTTGTGGCCGCCGTCGCCACCTATGCCGACCTGCACCGCGACATCGACCGGCTGCTGGATGCGCACCTGCGTCACTCGGCCCGCCTGCTGATCGGACAGTCGGCGCACGAGATCACGGAGATCAGCCCCGAGGATCTGGGTGAGCTCTCGGTCTACGATCAGCTGGTCGTGTTCCAGATCTGGGATGCCGAGACCGGGCAGCTGCTGCTGCGTTCGCCGGAGGCGCCCGCACGGCGCTTCTCGGCCGTCGCACGCGGCTTCAGCGATACGCAGCTGGCCGGTCGCAGGTGGCGGGTGTTCAGCGGCTCCGATCGGGAGCGGCGCGTGCTGGTGCAGGTCGCCGAGGACGAGGTCGCGCGCGCGCGCCTGATCCGGCGCCTGACTCTGAATACCCTGGCGCCCCTCGTGGTGCTGCTGCCCGTGCTCGGTCTGCTGGTCGCCTGGATCGTGCGTCGCGCGACGGGGCCCCTCGCGCGGCTCGGTGACGAAGTCGCCGCCCGTCGTGCCGTCGACCTTCAGCCGCTTGCCGAGGCCGGTGTGCCACTCGAGGCGAAGCCGGTCGTCCAGCGCCTGAACGAGCTCTTCGGGCGCATCGGCATGCTGCTCGACTCGGAGCGGCGTTTCACATCGCACGCGGCGCACGAGCTGCGCACACCGGTTGCCGCGGTGCGTGCGCAGGCCGAGGTTGCACTCGCGGCGACGGACGGCGCGACGCGGCGTGCGGCCTTGACGCACGTGATCGAGGGCTGCGATCGCATGGCGCGCCTGATCGATCAGTTGCTGGCGCTGGCTCGCATCGACACGGACGACGTCTCGCGTCAGTTCGCACGGCTGCGTCTCGACGAACTCGCGCGACGGGAACTCGCGCAGCTCGCCCCCGCGGCCGTGCAGGCCGGCGGTTCGGTCGCCTTCGAGGCTTCGGGGCCGGTCTGTGTCCACGGCGATGCCACTCTGCTCGCGATCCTGCTGCGCAACCTCGTTGACAACGCGATGCGCCACAGTGGCCCGTCCCCGGCGGTCACTGTGCGCTGCGCGGTACGCGACGACACGGCGGAGCTCGTGGTGGCCGACCGCGGACCACCGATCGAGGCTGCCGATCTCGCGCAGCTCGGCCGGCGATTCTTCCGGCGGGCCGGCACCGTGGCGACCGGCAGCGGGCTCGGTCTGTCTATCGCGCAGCGCATCGCCGCGCTGCACGCGGGCGGGGTGCAGTTCGAGCCCGGTGCCGCGGGGCGTGGCCTCACCGTTCGATTTCGGCTTCCCGCGATTCAGGCGAGCGTGCAACCAGCTGCATGAGATCCTGGAAGCCCGAATGACTTCAGTTCATACACGCAGAGAGCACCGTAACCGATGGATAAGAAAGGAATCATGACGCAGTACCGGCGGGCGTGAGGAACACCGCGTCCGGCTGTTGCCGGCGACTCTTCATCAGGTAAGAATGAGTCTTTATTTCAGCTCCAGGGGGCGGCCATGGCGACTTCGATCCAGGACATCACGCTCGAGACCATCGACGGCAGGAAGACCTCGCTGCGGGACTTCTCGGGGAAGGTTCTGCTGTGCGTGAACGTAGCGTCCAAGTGCGGTCTGACGCCGCAGTACGCCGGCCTCGAGAAGCTTCACACGTCGTACCGCGACCGGGGTTTCGCGGTGCTCGGATTCCCGGCGAACGATTTCGCGGACCAGGAGCCCGGCACCAACGCCGAGATCGCGAGCTTCTGCAGCTCGAACTATGGCGTGGACTTCCCGATGTTCGCCAAGATCGCCGTCACCGGGAGTTCGCAGCATCCGCTCTATGCGGCGCTCGTCGCGGCCCGCCCCCAGGCGCAGGGTGATCCAGAGGGTTTTCGCGCCAAGCTCAAGGGTTACGGCATCGAGCCCAACCCGGCGCCTGGAATCCTGTGGAACTTCGAGAAGTTCCTCGTTGATCGCAAGGGAACGGTGGTCGCGCGATTCGCGCCGGACCTGCCGCCAGAGGATCCCGCGGTCACCAAGGCGATCGAGGCAGAGCTGGCGCGCTGATCGCAGGCGGCGTGCCGCGAAGGGCCGGAAGTCGCTGCGGCAGGGTCCCGGGACTCCAAGCCGGATCTTTCCACTCTCCCGCACCGGGAAGCATCGCGGGAACGACCGCTCTGCGACGCGCCTCAGCGTTGCTGGCGGTACGGCAGCACTTCCAGCACTTCCCCGCTCGCAATCCGACGCTGGGTTCTGCGCCAGAACTCCGCTGTGAACAGGTCGCCATGGATGTGCATGAACGTCGCGCGCAATCCCGGCGTCATCGGCAGGAAGTTCGGGAAGGTCTCCGGGAAGACGTCCTTGTCGCCGACGTAGAACCACGGCTCGGCGCGCATGTCGTCGTCGGGATCGCTCGAGGTCGGCAGATCGCGGAACACGCACTCCGTCAGGGGACAGACTTCGTCGTAGTCGTAGAAGATCACGCGACCATGACGTGTGACGCCGAAGTTCTTGAGCAGCAGATCCCCTGCGAAGACGTTGCTTCGCGCGAGATCCTTGAGCGCCTGCCCGTAGTCGAGCAGTGCCCGTTCGGTCGCCGTCTCCTGTCCGTCCCTCAGATACAGGTTCAGCGGCACGAGCCGGCGCTCGACGTAGACGTGCTCCAGCACCAGGTCGTCGCCATCGAGACGCACCGAGTCGCCCGACTCGCTCAGCAGGTCGGCCAGCAACGCGGGGTCGAAGCGTGAGGCCGGGAAACGCAGCCTGCGGAATTCCTGCGCATCGACGAGCCGGCCGGCGCGATCGTGCTTGAACACGAAGTCGTACTGGCGCATGACGGCTTCGCGTGAGGTCGCCTTGAGCTCCGGAATCCGGTCGCGGATCACCTTGAACACGACGTCCAGCGAAGCCATCGCGAAGCAGATCATGACGAGGCCGCGCTCGCCGGCCGCGTGCTGGAACAGGTCGGTCGATGCCGCCAGCCTCTGCATGAGGCTGCGATAACGCTCGGTCTTGCCCTGCTTGGCGCGACCCAGGATCGTGAACAGTTCGCCCACGGCCTTGCGCGGCAGCAGCGATTTCAGGAACGCGACGGTCTCGACCACGCGGGGCAGATCGACCTGGAAATAGCTGCGCGTGAAACTGAGCAGCACCGACACGTCGTCTTCTCCGAGCAGCACGGCATCGAGCGCGAGGCCCTCCGGATCGTGCCGGATGGCGAAGGCGACGGGCTCGAACCAGTCGCGACCCGCGACGCGGCCGATCAGATAGGCGCGCGTGGACTGAAAGAACACGGCCGAGATGCACTCGAAACGCAGCGCGCCGTCGTCACGGTCGAGCAGCGCGAGATCGTGCGCGAGGATGCGGGACGCGGTGGCCAGCGTGGCGTCGAGATCCTGCCATGGCAGTGAGAACCAGCCGTCAGTCAACACCGGAGCCAGTGACGGCGCCGATGCCGGTCCGATGCGGTAGGTGCGCGTGACCACGGTCGCATCGACGTTGGACAGGGGATCCAGGTCGGTCGCCACGAATTCGATGTCTGCCGCGACGCCGACGGTCGCGAAGAGCTTGCGCGTGATGGAACTGAAGAAGGTCTTGATGAATTCGCTGTCCGGCAGCCCGTCGATCAGGTGGGCGAAGTGGCGCTTCGCGTGGCGCCAGACCTCGAGGTCCCCATCC
>CAYWMY010000292.1:0-3883 GCA_964459405.1 uncultured Steroidobacteraceae bacterium
GTGGCGAGCCATGCGGCCGCGCTGCGGTTGTCGGCGCGGCCGACCAGGTGCCCGCTGCCGGAGGGCGGGAACAGGGCCGCCGGCGCCTCGTGCAGCCGGTGCAGTGCGCGGGATTCTCGCGCACCCGTGTCCTCGGTGACCACGAACAGCAGCGCCACCGCGAGCGCACAGACTCCCGTCGTGCCGAGGCGCAGATCACGACGCGCATTGAGGCCGCGGCAGAGCAGCGCAAGCAGCAGCGTGATGGCGAGCGGAAACAGGAAGAACACGTAGCGGGTCTCGTGTCGCGGCGGGTTGCTGGCCGCGGCCCCGCCGAGCAGGATCAGGAACAGGAACAGCGTCAGGCGCAGGTCCGGTCCCAGCCGCTCACGCTGCAGGCCGGACAGCACGATCGCCGCGACGGCGGCGATCCCGATGGCGACACCGAGGCGCGGCGCGGCGCGCCCCCAGGGTATGACGATCTCGAACAGGAAGTCCGGGAAGCCGAACAGGTTGTAGAGCAGGATGAGCAGCGGGGTGCGGCTGACGAAGCTCGTGTCGTCGCCGGCGCTCCAGCCGGCCGCGGTGAGTCCGTAAGCAGTCCAGGCCAGCAACCACAGCGCGGTCGCGGCCGCGCAGAGGCCTGCCGCCCGCGTGCGGAAGTCCGCCCATCGCAACAGCCCGAGGGCCAGCAGCAGCGCGAGCACCAGCGCGACAACCGCGAACTGATGGACGGCTGCCGCCGCCATCGTGACCAGCAATCCCGCCACAGCCAGCCAGCGATCGCGGAAGTCCTGCCAGAGACGCACGAGGGCCAGTCCCGTCAGGCCGAGGGGCGCGGCGCCGGCCGCGGCCCAGAGCCACTGGCGCTGCTGCAGCGGACCCTGCATGGCGGGTACCTCGCGCCATCCGGGATTGGCCATGGTCTCCACGGACTCGAACCCGGCCGGGTAGACGAGCGCGGGATCGAGATGGCGGAAATCGGTCGTTGCGAACAGGTACGCACCAGCGGCCAGCAGCGCCATCCATGCGAGATGGCTCCAGTCACCTCGATCCATGGCGCGCCGTTCGGGATCGACGAACGGCAGCAGCAGGTTCATCAGCGCCAGGAAGAAGCCCCCTTCCCAGGTCAGGACGCCGGCGACGGTCAGCGCCGCCAGCCACCGCTTCGCCCTCGCATCGCGATCCAGCGCGGCGCGCAGGTAGCAGACGCAGTACCAGACGAACACGGCCTGGAACGGTGCGTACATGCGTCCGAACTGCGCACCGTCGACCTGCCAGGCCGACAGGCTCAGCCATGCGAGCACGAGCATCGCGACGATGGGGCCGCCGATGCGGCGCGCGAGCAGAAAGGCGCCTGGAAGCACCAGCATTCCTGACGCCGCGGCGAGGTAGCGCGGTGCGAACTCGAGTGGCACGCCGAGGTGCACGAGGCCGGCGCTCAGGTACTGGAACAGCAGGCCACGCGGATAGTAGCCGCCGCAGGCGTATTCCGGCAGGCCGCTCAGCAGGATGTTCTGTACCGAGCGGACGACGTAATACTCGTCGTCGGCGAGCGGGGACACGGTCAAGCCGTTGAAGCGCAGCACGGCACCGACGACGACCGCGGCCGTGCCGGTGAGCCACAGCCAATGCGTGGCCTGATCCGCGGGCGCCGCGGAGTGACTGGGCTGCACCGCCATGGATGCCAGCCGTCTGCTCAGGCGGACCGCGCCGCGGCAGCGGGACCGTTCTTTGCAGCTGCTTCTTCAGCGTCCGGGAAATGCACGACGCGATCGACCTGATAGTCCTTGATGTCGCGGGCATGCGTGAAGATGATCAGCTCGCCCAGCAGTCCCAGCGCAAAAATCTGCATGCCCAGCACGACCAGCAGCGACGACAGCAGCAGGGCCGGCCGGTCCGCGAGCCCCTGTCCGAAGAACAGCTTCTGTGCCACGAGAATCAGCACCAGCAGCGATCCGATGCTGAACATGCCGACGCCGACCATGCCGAAGAAACGCAGCGGCCGCTTCGTGAACCGGGCCAGGAAGAAGATCGAGAAGATGTCCAGGAAGCCGCGCGCGTATTCCCGAGGCCCGTAGAAGCCCGAGAAGCGATCCTGCGGCGACTGCAGTACGTCGATCTCGTTCACACGGAAGCCCTGGCGGTCGGCCAGCACGCCAAGGAAGCGGTGCTGGTCGCCATACAGCGTGATCTCGCTCAACACGATGCGACGCATCGCGCGGGCTCCGCAACCCAGGTCGTGGAACTGCACCTTGGTGACGAGGGCCAGGAGGCCATGGAACGCGCCACGCCGCAGCCGCTCGAACCAGCCGCCCGCGCGCGGCCAGCGGCGGCCGATGGCGAGGTCGCAGGACTCGAGTGCCGCGACGAGCTTCGGCAGCTCGGAACCCTGGATCTGGTGGTAGGCGGGCAGCGTGACGATGATGTCGCCCCGGGCGTGCTCGAAGCCCGCCTGCAGGGCGGTGGCTTCGCCGAACGCCCGGGTCAGGCTCACGACCGTGATGGTGTCTCCGCGCTCGACGATCCGGCGCAGCACGGCCGCCGCCGCCGGGCGTGGTCCGTCCAGCACGAAGATGAAATCGTAGGGCATGCGCAACTGCTCCGCGCCCGCCCTGTATTCCGCGTACAACGCCTCGATATCGCCCTGCCGGCTGCCCACCGGGACGATGATCGATACCTTGGCCGTTGCCGATACCTGCGCCATCTTCAGATCCTTCAAGAGTCGTGGCCGGGATTCCCCCAGACGCGCTGCGTCAGGCGGGAGAACTGCTGCTCGCGAACGTCGCCGAGCCGATAGACCATCTCTCCCAGAGCGCCGGAGAGAATCAGTATCCCGGCGGACATCAGGAAGATCACGCCGGATCCGGCAATCGGCAGCGACACGCCGCCCTCCGCGGTCAGCAGAGGCCATATTCCATACAGCACGGCGCCGAGGCCGATGAGGCCCGCCGGCAGCGCCAGCAGGCAGAACCAGAGCAGCGGGCGGGAGGTGAACGAGGCGATGGTCTTGATGACCATCAGGTCCAGCAGCACCTTGTAAATGCGCGACAGGCCGTATTTCGAGGAGCCGAACTGGCGCGCGTGGTGCTGCACCTTGATTTCCGCGATGCGCGGCCCCGCGATCGATGCCATGGCCGGAATGAAACGGTGCATTTCCGAGTACAGCGGCACGGCCTTGATCAGCGAGGCGCGAAATGCCTTCAGCGAGCAGCCGTTGTCCTTGATGGGGACTCCCGTCACCTTGCCGATCAGCCAGTTGGCGATCTTCGAGGGGATCTTGCGCGAGACCAGCTTGTCCTGGCGGTTGTGACGCCAGCCGACGACGATGTCGTTGCCTTCGTCGATCTTCGCGAGGAAGTGACGGATATCCGACGGGTCGTTCTGCAGATCGCCGTCCATGGTGATGAGGATTTCACCCCGGGCGTGCTCGATGCCGGCCGCCATCGCCGGTGTCTGGCCGTAGTTGCGCCGGAACTGCACCACGCGCACGCGCGGGTCGGTGCGGGCGATGTCAACGGCGATCTCGAACGTCCGGTCCTTGCTGCCGTCGTTCACGAACACCATTTCGAAGGCCACGCACAGCGGCTCGACGGCGGCGACGATCGCGGCATGCAGTGGCCGGATGCTCTCCTGCTCGTTGTAGAAGGGGACGATGACGGAAAGCTTGGGTGGCATGGGTCGCAGCACAGTGGTCGGGGTTCGTATTGCCGCTGCCAGATTAAACTGTTTGACAATAAGCGGGAAACAACGACGAGTCATGATACCGGGCCAGAATCTGGTAAATCGCGACACAGGTCGCGAATCGGGCGCCATTCGCGGCTGTGGATCGGAGCGGACCGCGCGGGGGGCGGGCGGCCCCGTCAAACGGCGCACGAACGAAATTCCCGGTGCTCTGGATGTG
>CAYWMY010000293.1:0-3875 GCA_964459405.1 uncultured Steroidobacteraceae bacterium
TCCGGCGCCAGGAACTGCAGGGTCCGCAGGTGTGCCGGCCCGAGGACTCTCTCCGATCGAATCATGAGCGGCGCGATGGCCAGCATCGTGCCACCGCTTTCGACCACCACGATCCTCAGGCTGCAGCCGTTCGCAGCACCACCGAAGTACCGCCACCAGTTCCGCTGCCAGTCGAAGGACTCGAACGCCGTCCCGCCCACCGCATGGTGCAGGCGGCTCCAGTCCGGACCGAGCTCCTCGAAACCGCGCTCGTCCGTGATCACGCGGACGCGCACAGCGGCCGAGGCTTCGGCATCGACGCGTGCGTGCAGCCGCGCGGCCGGCTCACCCATAGGACCCGTCCCTGAACCCCCGGTACAGCCTCGCGTATTCCTCACAAGGAAGGGCACAGAACGCCTCGGCGTACCGGCGTCCCGGCAGCGGCTGGGTCATCGCGCGATAGGCGTTCAGACCGAAGATGCCGTGCTGGAAGTCGGCATCCAGGAGCTGGCTGTGGTAGTGGGCAAGCGCCGCCCGTTTGACATGAATGACGAAGTCGATCGTGACCAGGCAGTTGGGGAACTGCGGCGTCCACACCTCGTAGGCGTGGACGGCGAAACGGGCATCAATGCCCTCGCACGCATCGAGCAGGACCTGGTTGGCGGCCCGGTGATCGGGGTGCTGCTCGAGGTACGAGGGGACGTACACGATCTGCGGCCGGGTGCGCTTCAGGACCGGCGCCAGACGACTGGCGACCGTCGAATCCTCAGCGAGCCGTCCATCCGTGGCGTCGAGAAAAACGATGTCGTCGACATCCATTTCCCTCATGGCGGCAAGAGTCTCCGCCTTTCGCGCGTCGATGAGCTGCTCCCGCGCCTGCCGCAGGTCTTCGCCGCCGAGTCCTCGCAGCCTGATGCTGCCCGCGCTGCCATCGGTCAGCACGACGACCGTGACCGGGGCGCCGGCACGACGGTGCAGCGCAATGGCACCGCCGCAGCCCAGCACCTCGTCATCGCTGTGGGGCGCGACCACCAGGACGCGCTCGCCGCCGGGCTGCCACGACTCCGTGACGGCCGGAAAGCGGTTGGCGGCGTGCAACAGGCCGCGATAGGTCCTGGGCGAGGGAGCCAGAAGTCCCGCCAGTCCTGAAAATATCGAACCGCGAGGAGGCATGGTTCAGCCACCCCACGCGAGGTGTATGAGACCCCGCCCCGGCAGACGAAACATGAGCCGGAGACACCGCGACATGGCGCTCATGCCGCCGCCGAACGGTCGGTCAGGCAGTACCTGCGGTAGCGCATGCCTGCGGGCCGGACGGTGCGGCGCTGGGTCGCGAAGTCGACCGCTGCGAGCCCGAACCTCGCGGAGTACCCCTCGGTCCATTCGTAGTTGTCCATCAGGGACCAGTAGAAATAGCCGATCACGGGCAGACCTTCCTGGCGCGCCGCGTCGAGCGCCTCGAGGTGCTCCGCGACGAAGCGATCGCGAAGCTGTTCGTCGTCGGTCGCAATTCCGTTCTCCGTGACGACCAGCGGCAGGCCGTAGCGCGAGAACCGGCGCAGCACGAGCTGCAGGCCGCGCGGGTAGATCTCCCACCCCAGCGAGTTGAAGCGGCGCTGCTCCCCGTCCCGGCAGGACCTCTGCTCGGCACCGAACAGCAGCGCCGCCCCGCCGGGACGCCACCGGACGCGCTGGCGCGTGTAGTAATTGATGCCGATGAAATCGAGGGCCGTTTCAGGACGACGGCCGAACAGTCGGAACGGCAACCCGTTCAGCACGAAATCGCGCAACGCGGCCACGCTGCGATCCAGCCAGCGGCCCGGCTCATCCGCCTGTACACAGGGAGCGCTGTGCGCGAAGCCAACCATGACATCCGGGCGGCAGGCATGAAGGGCATCGTAGGCGGCCACATGCGCCCGACACTGGTTGCGCATCGCGGCCAGTCCCTCCAGCCACGCACCCGCACGGCAGGGAGGCCAGTCGCCGGAAACGTAGCCACGCTTGATGTAGACCGTCGGCTCGTTGATGGTCAGGAAGTACCGGACCCGCCGCGTCAGTTCCGGTGCGACGAATTCGACGAAGCGCCGGAAACGCTCGACGCTGCGTCCCGTGGCCCAGCCACCCGCGCGCGTGAACCATGCGGGATTCGAGAAGTGATGCAGCGTGACGACGGGCTCGATGTCGCGTGCCCGCAGGGCCTCGATCACCCGGACGTAGTGCTGCAGGGCGCCGGGGTCCCAGACACCCTCTTCGGGTTCGATCCTGCTCCACTCGATGGAGAAACGGTGGGCGTTATGACCGAGGTCGCGCGCGAGATCGAAGTCGGATTCATACAGCTCGAGGTGCCGGCACGCGTCCCCCGACCGATGCGGCAGTCTTCCGGACTGCTCGAACTCCCACCAGTCGCTGTGATGATTCGCACCCTCGACCTGGTGGCTCGCGGTGGATGCGCCGCACATGAAATGCGTCATGCCGCCCGCCCGTCGGCGATACCGGTACGGGTGAACGAGCCCTCAGGTGAGATCATCGAGCAGCGGCTGGAGGAGTACACAGTTCTTTATTGCCAATGCATTGTGCCGACGCATTATGCCAACCATGAAAAACGAGCGGTGCCCTGGACAGCCCCGTCGAGCCTGCCCCCCCGCGCCGCCATCATCCTGTACCCGTCGAAGCGGGTCCAGCCAGCCCCCGCGGCGGGCCACCCGGACTGTGAAGCGATTCACATGACTCAAGGGCGGGCGCGACGGCCCGTCCGTACGCGGCACTGCCGCGCGGGGGGACCGCAAATGGCCTCCGGCGTCGCGGTGGTGCGACGGCAGGGTGCGACGGCAGGGCTGCCACCGGCGCGCTGCACAGCATAGAATGCGCGGCCGCCGCAGACGGCAACACGGCACGGTGGACCGGCTGAACGGGCGAGAATCGCATCGGCTGCCGGGTCCTTCGGCCCAACCCATCGTCATGCGAACCTCGGGCGCGCCGGCCATGGCCGGCGGCGCGGCGAGTTCGTGGGATCGTGCGGTCCGACGGGTTGCCATCGGGGCGTCGGTTGCTGCGCCTGCACAGATTTAGAGACGGGACTGGACCTTGACGCTCGCTCGCAAGCTGACCGCCAACGTGGGCTACGCCGTCGCCGGGCGCCTCGCCAGCGCGTTGTTCGGCCTCGCAACGACAGCCATCATGGCCCGGCAGCTGGGCCCGGACCTGTTTGGTGCATTCCGGACCGCGTTCGCCTGGGGTGTCCTGTGCTGCACACTGGCCAATCTCGGCCTCGTCGTTGTGTGCCTGCAGGAGATCTCGCGGGACGGCGCGGACAAGCAGCGCATCGTCGGAACGGCCTTGGGGCTGCGGCTGCTGATCGGTGCTTTCTGCATCGTCCTTTCGGCTGGAGTCGCGTGGTTCGTTCCCGTCTCGAAGGCGATCGGGCCGTTGCAGATGGCCTACGCGACCGCGATCGCGGCACTGGGTGGGGTTGCCACGCTCGGTCACGAGATCGTCTCGACGATCTTCCAGCAGAGCCTGACCCAGAAACGCGCATCGATTGCGGAGCTCGTGGGCGGTACGGCCACGCTGGCGTTCACCCTGCTCGCCGTCGCGACGGATGGCGGCCTGCTTGCCTATACGGCGGCGATCACGGGTGGCCTCGTGGTCACGGCGATCTGCGCCGCGCTGCTCGCCGAGCAGATCACTCCGGTGCGCCCGCGACTCGATCTCCCGCTCGCAAAGCGAATGATCGTGTCGGGTCTGCCGCTGTTCGGCAGCGAAGCGGTCGGCATGATCACGAGCCGGCTGGATACGGTTCTGCTCTCCGTGCTGAGCATCGCGACACAGGTCGGATACTACGGTGCGGCCGGCAAGATCCGCGAAATCGCGGTGCGGTTCCCGTACATGTTCGCGGC
>CAYWMY010000294.1:0-3866 GCA_964459405.1 uncultured Steroidobacteraceae bacterium
ATGCCGATCCCCTCTTCCGGCGTCTGGAAGACGATGAAGGTGGCGGCCTCGCCGCTCTTCAGCGTGTCGAGCAGCGGCTGTTCCAGGATAACCTCGGCATAGCAGCCGTCCTGGAAGCAGCGCACGAAATAGGCGCGGCCGATATCCTTGCCGTCGACGCTGAGGCCGAGCCCGTTGGGCAGGAGGACGCCGAGCGGCGCGAGCACGCGCAGGATCTCGGCGCGGTTGTCGGCCGTGCGCAGCACGACCACCGAAAGCCCGACCTCGGGCCTGTCCTCGGCGACCACGTTCTGCATCAGCGCGCACTGCTCGGCGGTCGCGCCGCGCGTGTTCTCGAGAATGTTGCGGTGAGTGAGCACCACACCCTTCGGATCGCTGGTCGAGCCCGACGAGAACTGGATGAAGGCGATGTCATCGGCCGCGGGCGGCACGGGGCGGCCGGCGCGGCCGAGGTCGCTGATGGCGTCGATCAGCAGCGCACGCGCCTTGAGGCGGTCGAAGGTGGCGGTCTCACCGGCCTCCGCGGCATAGGCGCCGAGGCGATCGAGGCTCCGGCGGTCCGTGTACAGGAACGGGTTGCCGAGCTTCTTCGCGATGCGGATCAGCTTGGCGCGATGCTCGTCGGCGATGCCGACCGCGAGCGGCACCGGCACGATCGAGCCCGCGAGCGCGCCCCAGAAGCCGTCGATGAAGGCCTCGTTGTTGTTCAGGAACAGGATCACGCGGTCGCCGCGCTTCGCACCCAGCGCCTGCAGGTGATACAGGATGCCGAGCGCGCGCCCGTGCAGTTCCGCGTAGGTGATGCGCCGCTCCTGGCCATCACCCTCGAGATAGCTGATCTGCTGCGTGAGGCCGCGGTGCGCTTCGAGCACGTCGATCAGCGTCGTGAACGTCGTGTTGCCTTCATGCGTGTGTGGGGTGGCGGTCATCGTGGCTCCAGAATGAATCGCAGGCTGTTGCGGGTGCGCAGGTTCACGTGCGCCTCCCACTGGATCGGCCCTTCGTCGAGATGGCGCAGCCGGAACCGGCGCGCGACGCGGGCGAGGTGCACCGTCATTTCATACATGGCGAAGTTCTCGCCGATGCAGTGCCGGGGTCCCGCTGCGAAGGGGATGTAGGCGCAGGGGTGCCGTCGCTCGACGGCCCCGGGATCGAAGCGCTCCGGACGGAATGCCTCGGGCTCGTCCCAGTGCACCGGGTGGCGATGCACGAGATAGGGTGAGAGCAGCACGTCCGTACCGGGCGGTACGGGCGCACCACCGAGCTCGTCGGCCTCGATGGTACGGCGCGTCAACAGCCAGCCCGCCGGATAGAGGCGCAGCGCCTCCTGGAGCACCGCCTGCGTCCAGCGGAGTGTTGCCGTGTCCGCGTAATCCGGCAGCCACTCGTCAGCAAGCCCGGCGACCTCGGCGGCGAGGCGCGCATCGGCCGCGGCATGCGCGGACAGCAGCCACCAGGTCGCGTTCAGCGTCGCCGCCGTGGTCTCGTGACCGGCGACGACCAGCGTCATGATCTCGTCGACCAGCTCGTGGTCGTTCATGGCCTCGCCGGTCTCGCCGTCGCGCGCGTTCATCAGCATCGCGAGATAGTCGAAGTGCTCTTCGCGTTGTGCGCGACGCCCTTCGATGAGTGCGTGCACGAGCTTCGCCAGTGAGCGGAATCGGCAGGCGAATTCGAGATTGCGTTCCGGCATCTGCGTGACGACGCGGAATGGATTGCGGGCGGCCGGATCGGACATCCAGTCGGATCCGGCGAGGTGCTCGAGATCGGTGCCGAACAGCGCCCGCAGGATGATCGCGAGCGCGAGCGTGCTCGTGGCGGTGGTCACGTCCACGGGCTCGCCGGTCGCGGCGCTGCGCCGCCAGGAGGACAGCAGCCGCTCGTTCTCCTCGAGGATCACGCGCGCGAATTGTTCGACGACACGACGGTGGAACATCGGTTGCAGCATCCGGCGCTGGCGTCTCCACAACCCGCCCTCGCTGACCATGATGCCGTTGCCGAGCAGGATCTTGACCCGATCGAGGCCGATGCCCTTGGTATAGTTGCGGTGGCGGGTTACCAGCACGCGGCGGATGTCGTCAGGATTGTGGATGACCCAGGTCTCCGAGCGGCGACCCGGAGCGAAGACGCGATACGTGTCGCCAAGCCGGCTGAAATCGACGACCATGCGCGCCAGAGAGTCCTCCGTGGACGCGATGTCATAAGCCTGCGGGGACAGCGGCGGCAGCGGCTGGGCGGTCATCGGCGGCGTGCGTCGCGGGGCGGAGGAATCGGAGCCCGGAAGGCGTGGCAGGTGTCTGAGACGCTCGCAATTCTACATTACGCAGAGCGGCCGAAGCACCCGCCGGGCGCGCGCGAGCCGGGCGGGCTCGACTGGCCGGCTGGGCTGCGCGCTGGCGCGCGCATCGATGCCGACTCGCGCGCGGATTCGCTGCTCGGTCTCGCGCTCGCGGCCGCGGCGGCACGCCTCGCAGGTCACGATGTGCGTGCGCTGCGTCTCGAGGCCGCTCCGGGCGGCAAGCCACGCTGGGTGTCGGGACCGGACTTCAGCATCTCGCATGCCGCCGGGCTCGTGGCCTGCGCGATGTTCGAGGACGGCGCTGCCGTCGGCTGCGACATCGAAGCGGAGCAGGCGGTCAGCGCGCGCGACCTGCGCCTCGTACTCGATGATGCCGAGCGCGAGCTGCTCGTCCCGGGTGCGCTCGCACCCGCCGCGATCTGGACGCGCAAGGAGGCTGCGCTCAAGTGGGCGGGGCTCGGTCTGCGCGCCGTCAATGAGGTGCGCGTGACGCGCGAGGGCGTCATCGTGGCCGGCCGGTTGCTCCACTGCCGCACGGTGATGCTGCCTGGCGGGGTGACCGCGAGCGTCGTGGGCGCGCGCGCCGTGGCCGGGATCGTGGTGCGGCGGCACGACGCGCTGGATCTGCCGGGTGGGCTGCGCGGGTACGCGCGTGACGTGAACAGGACTCGCGCTTCCGATGTACAGGCTCGGTGACGACGATCCGGAAGAGGCGGCGCGACGCACGCAGGCGACGCGCTACGAGAGCCAGGGGCGTTCACGCCGGCGGCTCACGCCGCTGCGCCGGCTGGCCTATGGTCTCATCGCGCCGCTGGGACTCGGTCTGATCCGTCTCTGGTGGCGCCTCTGCCGCATCGTCAGCGTGCAGGGTGCCGAAGGGCTCGATGCGACGATCGCGAGGCATGGCGCGATCATTCCCGTGTACTGGCACCAGCACCAGCTGTTCGCGGTGCGCGTGCTGATCGGTCGCATCGAGCGCGGGCTGAAACTCGGATTCCTGATCAGTCCTTCGGTGGACGGCGAGATCGGCGTGAACATGGTTGCGCGCGTGGGGGCGCACGTGATCCGCGGCTCGTCCAGTCACACGGGCGCGCGGGCACTGCGCGACTACTACCAGGCCATCGTGCGCGAAGGCATCTCGCCGGTCATCACGCCCGACGGCCCGCGCGGGCCGCGTTACGAATTCAAGCCCGGCGCGATCCTGCTGTCACAACTCTCGGGCAAGCCCGTGGTGCCGATCGCCTACGCTGCGGCGCGCGCGTACCGCTTCCGCACCTGGGACCGGTTCGTGCTGCCGTGGCCCGGCACGCGCATCGCGATCGCGATCGGCGAGCCGCGCATCGTGCCGAAGGGGCTCGATGCGGCGGGCCTGGAGCGCTGGCAGCGCGAGATGGCCGCGGAGCTGCACGCACAGTTCGAGCGCGCACGCGCGGCGCTGGCGGCGGATTAGCCCGCGCCGCTCGACGGCCGCCGGCTCGCTTGCGTGAAGGATCCCGGGCCGAGAGACGCGAGGAACACATCCCTGTGAGCTCGTCGCGCGCCGTCCCTGGCGCGCGACGCTCTCGGC
>CAYWMY010000295.1:0-3858 GCA_964459405.1 uncultured Steroidobacteraceae bacterium
CCGATCGTGAACCTGCAGCCGCTCGTTGCGGGTGAGCGCATCACGGCGCTGCTGCCCGTGCGCGAGTACGCGGAGAACAGCTACGTGTTCATGGCGACTTCCCAGGGGACGGTCAAGAAGACGCCGCTCGGGGCGTTTTCGAGGCCACGCACTGCGGGCATCATCGCCGTGGATCTCGGCGAGAACGACCGGCTCGTGGGCGTCGCGATCACGGACGGGGCGCGCGAGATCATCCTGACGACGACCGACGGCAAGGCGATCCGTTTCAGCGAGGACGAAGTGCGGCCGATGGGGCGCGAGGCGGCCGGTGTGCGCGGCATCCGGCTCGCCGAGGAGCAGCATGTGAACTCGCTGATCGTCGTCGGCGAGGGCTACATACTGACTGCATCGGAGAACGGGTATGGCAAGCTCACGGAGATCGCGGAGTTTCCACCGCACGGCCGTGGCGGGCAGGGCGTGATCGCGCAGCAGACCTCCGAGCGCAATGGCGCGATGGTCGGTGCGCTGCTCGTCACGCGGGACGACGCGATCATGCTGATCAACTCCACCGGTACGCTCGTGCGCATCCCGGTCAGTGAGATCTCGGTCGTTGGTCGCAACACCCAGGGCGTGCGTCTGATGCGTCTGGGGGAGGGCGAGAGGCTCGTGGGGCTCGAGCGCGTCGCGGGCGAGGGCGATGCCGGGGGCGGCGAGACACCATGATGCGTCGCCCGGGGTCGCGCCCGGGCCCGGCAGGCGTGGCAGACTCTATTAATCAGGACGGCGCCCGGCGGCGCCAGCGAGGCTTGAGGAATCATGCGAGTTTTCAATTTCTCGGCGGGACCGGCGGTCCTGCCGCTCGAGGTACTGGAACAGGCACGCGCCGAAATGACCGACTGGCGCGGCACCGGCATGTCGGTGATGGAGATGAGCCATCGCGGCAAGGCCTTCGTCGGCATCGCACAACAGGCGGAGGCCGATCTGCGCGAGCTGCTGGCGATCCCCTCGAACTACAAGGTCCTGTTCCTGCAGGGCGGCGCGACGGGCCAGTTCGCGGCGATACCGATGAATCTGGCCGCGGCGGACGCGACCGCGGACTACATCAACACCGGCCAGTGGTCGAAGAAGGCGCTGGGTGAGGCCAGGCGCTATCTCAAGGTCAACGTCGCGGCGGATTGCGCGGCCACCAGCTATTCCAGCACGCCTGCGCAGGCGGAGCTCAAGCTCACTCCCGGCGCCGCTTACGTCCATTACACGCCGAATGAGACCATCGGCGGCGTCGAGTTCCCGTACGTGCCGCAGACGGGTGATGTGCCGCTCGTGGCCGACATGTCCTCGACGCTGCTGTCGCGACCCATCGACGTCTCCAGGTTCGGCCTGATCTACGCTGGCGCGCAGAAGAACATCGGTCCCGCGGGCATCGTCGTGGTGATCGTGCGCGAGGACCTGATCGGCAAGGCCCGGCCCGGCACGCCCGCGGTCTTCGACTACAAGGCCATGGCCGACGACGGCTCGATGCTGAATACGCCGCCCACCTACGGCTGGTACGTGGCAGGCCTCGTGTTCCAGTGGCTGAAGAAGCAGGGCGGGCTCGCCGCCATGGGTGAGCGCAACCGCGCCAAGGCCGAGGCGCTGTATCGCGCCATCGACGAGTCGGGTTTCTATCGCAACCCCGTCGCCAGGGACAGCCGTTCGTGGATGAACGTGCCGTTCACGCTCGCGAATCCGGAACTCGACAAGCCCTTCCTCGATGAAGCGAGGAAGGCAGGGCTCGTGACCCTCGAAGGCCACCGCTCCGTGGGCGGCATGCGCGCCAGCATCTACAACGCGATGCCGCGCGAGGGCGTCGACGCGCTGATCGCGTTCATGCGCGACTTCGCCGCGCGGCACGGCTGAGCAGGAGACCTCGATACCATGAGCTTCCGGATACTCACGCTCAACAACATCTCGGTGCGGGGACTCGAGCGGCTGCCGCGCGAGCGTTTCGAGGTCGCCTCGGAAATCGGCCATCCGGACGCGATCCTGGTGCGATCCGCGGACATGCACACCATGGACATCCCGGCCAGCGTCAAGGCCGTCGCGCGTGCCGGTGCCGGGACCAACAACATCCCGGTCGCGGCGCTGTCGAAGCGTGGCGTGCCGGTCTTCAACGCACCGGGCGCCAACGCGAACGCGGTCAAGGAACTGGTGCTTGCGGCGATGTTCATCGCGGCACGCAATCTCTGCCAGGCCTGGCAGTTCGTGCGCGGCCTCACGGGCGATGGGCACGCCATCGAGGCGGCCGTCGAGAAAGGCAAGAAGAAGTACGTGGGCTACGAACTCCCGGGACGCACGCTCGGGGTGGTAGGCCTGGGCGCCATCGGCGTCGAGGTCGCGAACGCCGCGCACGCGCTCGGCATGCGGGTGCTGGGCTACGACCCGCAGATCACGGTACAGCGTGCCTGGCAGCTGTCGTCGGGGGTCGAGCAGGCGATCAGCCTCGATGACCTGTTCGCGCGCGCGGACGTGGTGACGGTGCACGTGCCGCTCAACAACGACACGCGCGGCCTGGTCAATGTGGCGCGCATCAAGCTCATGCGGCAGGGCGCCGTGGTGCTGAACTTCGCCCGCGGCGGGATCGTCGATGAGGCCGCGGTCATCGCGGCGCTCGACGCCGGCCGGCTCGGCGGCTATGTCTGCGACTTCCCGACGCCCGCCGTCAAGGACCATGCGAAGGTCGTGGCGCTGCCGCACCTCGGTGCCTCGACCCACGAGGCCGAGGAGAACTGCGCGATCATGGTCGCGGCCACGCTGCGGGACTTTCTCGAGGCGGGCAACATCCGCAACTCGGTCAACTTCCCGGAGGCTGTGCTGCCGCGCGTCCCGGGCACCGCGCGTCTCGCGATCTCCAACGCCAACGTGCCCAACATGGTGGGGCAGATCTCCACCGCCCTGGCCGACGCGAAGCTGAACATCGCCGACCTGCTCAACAAGTCCCGCGGCGATCTGGCCTACACACTCATCGACGTCGATGGCGCGGTTCTGCCGGCGGTCGCCGATCGCATCGGCGCGATCGAGGGTGTGCTCTCGGCGCGTGCGATCGCCTGAGGGGATGCCGGTGGCCCGCAGACGCGCGCCCGTGCCGAAGTCTCCGCGCGTGAAGGCGGTCGATCTCGCCGAGGCGCGGCGGCGCATCGACGCCGTCGACGAACAGCTGCAGGAGCTCATCAGCGAGCGTGCGCGGCTCGCGCAACAGGTCGGCATCTCGAAGACGGCTTCGGGACGCGTCGTCGACTGCTACCGGCCGGAGCGTGAAGCGGAGGTGCTGCGCGCGGTCAAGGCCCGCAACCGCGGCCCGCTCGGCGACGAGAGCATGATGCGGCTGTTCCGCGAGATCATGTCCGCATGTCTCGCGCAGCAGGAACCACTCAAGGTGGCTTACCTGGGCCCCGAGGGCACTTTCACGCAGCAGGCCGTGCTCAAGCAGTTCGGGCACGCCGTGCGCGGCCTGGCGGTGCCGTCGATCGCGGACGTGTTCCACGAGGTGGAGGCGGGTACCGCCGACTTCGGCGTGGTGCCGATCGAGAACTCCACGGAAGGGACCATCACCCACACGCTGGACCGCTTCATCAGTTCGCCGCTCAGGATCTGCGGTGAGGTCGAGCTGCGCGTGCATCAGAACCTGATGGGCCGCATGCGGGCGCTGGAGGAGATCGAGCGGCTGTGCTCGCATGCGCAGTCGCTGGCGCAGTGTCGCGAGTGGCTCGATGAGCACCTGCCGGAAGTCGAGCGCATTGCCGTGGCCAGCAATGCCGAGGCCGCGCGCCGTGCCCGCGATGAGAAGGGTACAGCGGCGATCGCCGGCCAGGTCGCGGCGGAGGTCTACGGCCTCGACATCCT
>CAYWMY010000296.1:0-3844 GCA_964459405.1 uncultured Steroidobacteraceae bacterium
AGCGGCTGCGCGAGCGCATGAAGATCCCGGTGTTCCACGACGACCAGCACGGCACGGCGATCGTTGCGGCTGCCGCGGTGCTCAACGGTCTGCGTTACGTCCGCAAGGACATCGGCCGCGTCCGGCTCGTGTGCTCGGGCGCGGGCGCCGCGGCGATCGCCTGCCTCGACCTGCTCGTCAAGCTGGGCCTGCGGCACGACCATGTCTTCGTCGCCGATTCACACGGCGTGGTGCACACGGACCGTCGCGACGGCATGAACGCGAGCAAGCAGCGCTATGCGCAGGCGACCGCGGCACGCACGCTGGCCGACATCATGCCCGGCGCCGACGTCTTCCTGGGGCTGTCCGCGGCCGGCGTGCTGACCCCGGAGATGGTCGCGCAGATGGCGCCCCAGCCGATCATTCTCGCGATGGCGAATCCAACGCCGGAGATCATGCCGGAG
Organism: uncultured Steroidobacteraceae bacterium; assembly: GCA_964459405.1. Taxonomy (GTDB): domain Bacteria; phylum Pseudomonadota; class Gammaproteobacteria; order Steroidobacterales; family Steroidobacteraceae; genus CAYWMY01. The sequence goes on from CAYWMY010000296.1 coordinate 444, forward strand.
CAGGCCCGGGCCGTGCGTCCGGACGCGATCATCGGAACGGGGCGCTCGGACTACCCGAACCAGGTCAACAACGTCCTGTGCTTCCCGTTCATCTTCCGCGGTGCGCTCGACGTCGGCGCCACGACCATCAACGCAGAGATGCAGATCGCCACCGTACGCGCGCTCGCCGATCTCACGCACGCGGAGATCCCGTACGAGGTCACCACTGCCTACGGCGCCGAGGGCCTGAAGTTCGGCCCCGAGTACCTGATCCCCAAGCCCTTCGATCCGCGACTCATCGAGCGGATCTGCCCGGCCGTGGCGAAGGCGGCCATGGACAGCGGCGTGGCAACCCGGCCGATCGCCGACCTGGACGCGTACCGCAGCCACCTGCGCCGCTTCGTCTACCAGACCGGCTCGGTGATGGAGCCGCTGTTCGATGTCGCGCGCAAGGCGCCCAGGCGCGTGCTGTACGCGGAGGGCGAGGACGAGCGCGTGCTGCGCGCGGCGCAGATCGTGGTCGACGAGGGGATCGCCAGGCCGGTCCTGATCGGGCGGGCCAACGTCATCACGACGCGCATCGCGAACTACGGCCTGCGGCTGACGCTGGGCGGGAACTGCGAGTGCGTCAACGTGCTCGACGACCCCCGCTACTTCGAGTCCTGGAAGGAATACTACGAACTGTGCAAGCGGCAGGGCGTGTCGCGAGCGGTCGCGAAGGAGGAGATGCGCACGCGACCGACGCTGATCGGCTCAATACTCCTGCGTCGCGGCGACGCCGACGCCCTGCTGTGCGGCACCACCGGCGCGTACACCGATCACCTGAAGTACGTGCAGCGCGTGATCGGCATGCGTGAGGGCGTGCGGACGCTCGGCGCGATGCAGATGCTCATCCTGCACGACCGGCAGCTGTTCATCTGCGACACGCACGTGAACGTCGATCCAACCGCCGATCAGGTCGCCGAGATGGCGCTGCTGGCCGCGGAAGAAGTGGAGCGCTTCGGCCTGAAGCCGTCCGTGGCGCTGCTGTCGCACTCGAGCTTCGGCAGCTCCGATGCGCCGAGCGCACAGAAGATGCGCGCCGCCTGCGCGCTGATCCGCGCGCGGGCGCCCGGGCTGATGGTCGAGGGGGAGATGCAGGGCGACGCCGCGCTGTCGAAGACCATCCGCGACAACGTGTTCCCGGATGGCGCCCTGAGCACGGACGCCAATCTTCTCGTGATGCCGAACATCGATGCGGCGAACATCGCGTACAACCTGCTGCGTATCGTGGCCGGCAGCGGCATCACCGTGGGCGGCATCCTGCTCGGCGCCGCACGCCCGGTGCACATCCTGACGGCCTCGTCGACCGTGCGACGCATCGTCAACATGACGGCGCTGGCCGTGGCCGACGCGGGAGCCAGGAGAGCGGTGCAGGATTGAGCCCCGCAGGACTCCCGTGGACACACGTGCCGCCGGCGCAAAGGGCCACCCTGTCACCGTCACCCTTCCCCTGACCAGGAATCGATCGTCTCGAGCCCGGCCACATCGACGTCCATGGTCTTCCGCGTCATGAGCCGCAGGTGGTGATGAGGCACAGTTGCCGCAATGAGACCGCTGCAGCCGGGAGCGTCCGTTCTGCATCCGCCTGCAGGCGTCACCATGCATCCTCCACGGCGGCATCGACCGGCACCCCGCTGAACAGCGCGCCGGGCGTTGCGGGGCGCACCGGCCTCGCGCGTCCGCGGCGACCGGACCGATCCGGCGGCTGACAGCGCCCCGCCCTCGGGGTGGTCGCCACCGGGCCCGCTCCGCTAGGATCGGGATACCGGGCTCCGCCGACCGTCCAACGGCTTCCAGGCGCGACCGGTCCGCCGCCGCGGGCCCGCAACGGAGCGAACCATGCAGATCACCCTCGAGGTCAACGGCCGGACACGCACCATCGACGCGGATCCGGAGATGCCGCTCTTGTGGGCGCTGCGCGAACTGCTCGGCCTGAAGGGCGCGAAGTACGCCTGCGGCATCGGCGCCTGCGGCGCGTGCACGGTGCAGGTGAACGGCCATGCCACGCGTTCCTGCATCGTGCCGCTGCGCGCGGTCGCGGATGCCGAGGTCCGCACCATCGAGGGCCTCGGCGGCGCGCATCCCGTCCAGCAGGCCTGGCTCGAGGAGCAGGTGCCGCAGTGCGGTTACTGCCAGGCCGGGCAGATCATGCAGGCGGTCGCGCTGCTCGAGGCCAACCCGCGGCCCACGCGCGAGCAGGTCCGGGCGGGCATGAACGGCGTGCTGTGCCGTTGCGGCACCTATGCGCGCATCGAGGCGGCCGTCGCACGCGCGGCAGCGGCCATGGCTTCGAAGGCGGAGGGCTGACCATGCCGACGCGACGCGACTTCGTGCTGGGCTCGGGGGCGCTCGCGGTGGCGGTGGCGCTGCCGCTGCGCGCAGCGCTGGCGGGCGGGAGCGCCGCCGTGCCGGCCTTCGTCAATGCCTACCTCGAGATCTCGCCGGACGGAGGCGTCCGGCTGCATTCGCCCACCACCGAGATGGGCCAGGGCACGCACACCGGCCACGCGGTGATCATCGCCGACGAACTCGGCGTGAACCTCGAGCGCGTCAGCGTCGTGACGGCCGAGCCCGCCGATCCGTTCCGGCGCAACGGCCAGATGGGCTCGGGCGGTTCCTGGGGCGTGCGCCACTGGTACCAGCCGTTGCGCAAGGCCACGGCCCAGGCTCGCGAAGTGCTGATCGCCGCGGCGGCGGCCGAGTGGGCCGTGCCGGTCGGCGACTGCCGGCTCGAGGCCGGCGAGGTGGTGCACGCGGCTTCGGGCCGTCGCGCGGGCATCGGCACGCTGGCGGGCGCAGCGGCGAAGCTGGCGCTGCCCGAGAACCCGCCGCTCAGGCCGAAGTCGGAGCTGCGCTACACGGGACGCAAGGTGCCGCGCGTGGACCTCGGGCCCAAGGTGCGCGGCGAGCCGGTGTTCGCCTCCGACGTCGAGCGGCCGGGGATGGTGTACGCCTGCGCCAGTCTCGCGCCGGTGTTCGGCGCCGAGCTCGAGGGCTTCGACCGTGCGTCCGCGACGAAGGTGCCGGGCGTGCTCGACGTCGTGGCGATCCCGGGTGGTGCCGCAGTCGTGGCGACCTCGAGCTGGGCGGCGATGCGCGGCGTCGAATCGCTGGCGTTGCGCTTCAAGCCGACTGCGCACGACCGGCTCGACTCGGCGACGATCTCGCGCCAGATGCGGACCGCACTCGCCGACGGCACGCCGATCATGGCGCGCGAGGACGGTGACTGGACGGCCGTCGCGAAGGCCGCGCAGCGCGTGGTGTCCGCCGACTACGAGGTGCCGTACCTCGCGCACGCGCCGATGGAGCCCTGGAACTGCACGGTCGAGATCGCCGGCGACGGCACGGTGCACATCTGGGCACCTGTGCAGACGCAGGAC
>CAYWMY010000297.1:0-3833 GCA_964459405.1 uncultured Steroidobacteraceae bacterium
TGCCGTCCGTTTCGCTCTTGGAGATCACCAGCACACGCCCGCCACGCTGGGCCGCCTGCTGCGCGAGTGCGGCTTCACCGTTGCGCGCGTGCACCCGGCGCTGCTGCATCGTGCCGCACCCGTCGCTGTGCGCATCGCGCAGTGCGCCTTCGCACCGCTGCGCGCGCTCGCGCAGGGCATCGCGAACCGCTGCGATCTGCGCAAGGAATTCTGGACCGTCGCGATTCGTGACTGATTCCACTTTCGCGGCACGCGGGTCTCCGCAGCGCAGCACAGCTCACCGAATGCGACCACCCCGGAAATCCGCTGGCCGTTCCGCCCCGCGCAGGAGTAGCATCGAACCCGATGCGACATCCAGCAGCGGAGCGGAGGTCAGCATGAGTCATCGACTGCGGCCCGTTGTCGGCAACTGGTACGCACACCTCGACAAGGGTGATGTGTTCCAGGTCGTTGCGTACGACGAAGACGACGGCACGATCGAAATCCAGGACTTCGACGGCGGCCTCGACGAGGTCGACGTCGACACCTGGCAGGCGATGCCGCTGGAAGCCGCGGCTCAGCCGGAAGACTGGGGCGGTCCCCTCGACGATGTCGAGCCCGACGAGTTCGGTTACACCGATTACGAGGCGGCCCCGCGCGACACGGAACCCGACGGCGCCACGACCTGGGAAGCCATCGTCGAGGACGACGATGAGGAAGCAATGCTCGATGAGCTGAGCGGCGCGCGCTACAGCGACGGCACCTCGCGCACGGACCACTAGTCAGGGGCCTGTCCGGGCATTCCCGCCCGAGGTCGCCGGCCCCCGCGGCGCCTACAGCGGCGGCAGCACCACCGGCCGGTAGCCCGCGCGCTTCGGCACCGGCGTCCTGAAGCCCACGGGCTTCAGCACCAGCACGTCCGCGTTCACGTGATCGATGACGCGCTCGGCCGTGTTGCCGATGAACAGCCGCCTCAAGCCTGAGCGCGACACCGCGCCCATGACCACGAGGCCCGCGTCGAGGTCCTCGACCAGCGCGGGAATCTCCTTACTGGCCGCCCCGGCCACCAGGTGCACGCGCCGCGGCCCGAGTCCGTAGGGCGCGACGAGCGACTCGAAGGCCGCGCGGACGCTCTTCAGGTACTCGCCCGCGATGTCGACGGGCATCGGCACCGGCTGCGTCACGTCCCCGGCGATCACGGGCATGGCCGGGTGATAGCAGTAGACGGCGTGCATGCGGCCGCGGCACGCCTCCGCGAGATCGCGCGCCGCATCGAGCAGCTGATGGTCGAGAACATCGGGCTTGGCGTGCGCATGCAGCGGATCCACGGCCGCCAGCACCTTGAGCCGCGCATAGGGGCGCGTCGTCTTGACGAACAGCAGCGGACACGGGCACAGCCGGATCAGCTGCCAGTCGGTGTTGCTCAGGAACATGCGCGCCGTGCGGCCGTGCCGATGACTCTCGGCGACCACGAGGTCGATGCCCTCGCGCAGGACCTCGCGCACGATGCTCTCGTGCACGGGATAGTCCCACCGCACCCGCACGCGCACGCGCTCACCGTTGCGGGTCACCGAGGCCGCGAGCTTCGTGAGCATCGCCTTGCGCTCGTTGACGGCCGCCTCGATGTCGCGCTGCTGGTCGGCCGGGCTGTAGAACTGTTCGCCGGCCACGTAGGGGCTGTAGAGGCTGTGGAACAGCGTGACGTCGGCGTCGAAGCGGCGCGCCAGGTCCACGGCCTTGGTGAGCGCGGCGGAAGCGCGCGCGCGGGGATCCGCGAGCGCAACGAGGATGTGTCGGATTTTCACGATGCCCCCCTTCGTCGGCGTATTGCGCGAGTCTACCGCGTCCCGCGCGCGGTGGTGATGGTGCGGTGCCACGGTCCGCCGCGACTGGCATCCGGTACCGCCGTGGCCGAGAATGAACCCATGGCAAACGCCGCCGCCACGCCGCCGAAGGCCTCGCCCCTGCCGCGGCGGCTGCTGATCGCGTTCGGAATCATCTGGCTCGCGCTCGCGATCCGGCCCTGGTATCGCCAGGACTGGCTGCTGGAGAACATGCTGGTGTTCGTGGCCGTCGCGCTGCTGGTCCACTACGGGCGCCTGCGGCCGTTCCGCGACTCGACCTACGTGCAGCTGTTCGCGTTCCTCGTGCTGCACGAGATCGGCGCGCACTACACCTACTCGGAAGTGCCGTACGTCGACTGGATCTCAGCGGCCACCGGACGGGACTGGCCCGCACTCGAAGCCGCGCGCAACCACTACGACCGCGTCGTGCACTTCGCCTACGGTCTGCTGGTCACGCCGGCCGCGATCGAGATCTTCGGCCGCTACGGCCGCTATCCCCCCGTCTGGGCCTGGCTGTTCCCGCTGTTCTTCGTCAGCGCGCATTCCGTGATCTACGAGATGGTCGAATGGGCCGCCGCACTCGTCTTCGGAGGTGAGCTCGGGCAGGCCTATCTCGGCACGCAGGGCGACATCTGGGACGCGCAGAAGGACATGGCGCTGGCCGGGATGGGCGCGCTGCTCGCGATCGCGATCGAGGCCAGGCGCGGCCAGCTGCCGCTACTGAAAGCCTGACCAGTCCCTGCGCAGCCGACCTCAGTCGGCCGCTTCGGCCGCGGCGGCGGTGCTCACGATCACCCGGTCCAGCATGCCGCCATTGCGCGGCCGCCGCGATCTGACGGCCTGTTGCGCAGATCGCTGCATGGATATCATGTGCCGGCAGATCCGGGTTGCAGGCACGCGATTGTCCCCTCGAGCCCGCATCGAACGAGACACACGCAGCAAAGGCCAATTGGATGCTGAGCCCCCCGGGCCAATGGATCTTCCTGCTGGCGGTCGTCACCATGACCACGGTGGCGACGCTGATCGTGGTCGTGCCGCTGCTGCTCAGGGAAGAAGCCGCAGGCCCGCGCGCCGGCGCCCACAGGCTGCTGGTGCCCGCGCTCGGCGCGGCGCTGCTCGCTACGCTCGCCGGCGTGGTGTATCTGCTCTCCGGAACGCCGGAACTCGCAGCTGCACCGCCGGGCGCACCGCATCGCGGCGCTGACACTGGCGCAACGCCTGGCAACGCCGGCAGCATGGAAGATGCGGCACGACGACTCGCCGAGCGTCTGCGCAACAACCCGGACGACACGGAAGGCTGGCGGCTGCTGGCGCAGACCTACCAGATGCTCGGCCGCCTCGACGAGGCGCGCGAGGCGTGGGCGCACGTCCCGGGCGGCGCACCCGCCGATCTGACGGCCACGACCACGGCTTCGGCGCTGCCGGACGCGCGCGACATCGACGCGCTCGCGGTCCGCGCCAGCGCCCGCCCGCGTGATGTCGATGCCTGGCTCACGCTGGCGCAGGCTTACCGGCTCGCGCAACGCTTCGCCGAAGCCAATTCCGCCTACGAGCATGCCATCGGTGCCGGTGATGTCCCGGCGGATGCCTGGGCCGATTACGCCGACTCGCAGGCCGCAGTGAGCGGCCGGCTCACCGGCCGCCCCGAGGAGGCCATCCGCCGCGCACTGGCCATCGAGCCCGGTCATGTCAAGGCGCTGTGGTTGAAAGGTTCGGCGGAGGTCGAGCGCCGCGATTATGGCGCCGCCCTGCAGACCTGGCAGCAGCTCGCGCGCCAGTTGCCCGCGGCATCTCCGGACTCCCGCGCCATCGCCGGCAACATCGCCGAAGCGCGCGCCGCGCTCGCGGGCGCCGCAGCAAGTGCCGGCGCTGCCGCAGATACCGGCTCCACCGGCGCCAGCAGCAGCCGCGCCCACATCAGGGGCACGATCGAACTCGATGCATCGCTGCGCAAGCGCGTGGCCGCGGGTGACACGCTGTTCGTCGTGGCCCGGTCCGCCGCCGGCGGGC
>CAYWMY010000298.1:0-3831 GCA_964459405.1 uncultured Steroidobacteraceae bacterium
TCGTTGAAGTTGAAGCTGGCGCCGGCACGCCAGCGCAGCCGCACGTGCTCGAGGCGCGCAGAGAACTGCTTGCCGTCATCGCCCTCCGGGCCGCCGGCCGTGCCGTTGCTCACGGCGAGCTGTGCGGACCAAAGGCCTTCCTCGTAGCCGACCTCGATGCCGCTGTCCGGGGTCTGCATGTTGACGCCGGAGAGCTGGCGCACGAACGCGTTGTCGTCCTCGAGGCGCCAGCCGAAGGGCAGATACATGCGGCCCGCCTTGAGGTACACGGTCCCGTGCCGCAGCCACAGGCGCACGTTTGCCTCGAGGTTCTCCGCGGTGCCTGGCGCCAGGCGCTGGTCTACGTAGACCGAGAGCCGGCCGGGAATCACGGCGGCCTCGACGAACAGCCGCGCCTCCTCGGTGCGGAACTCGCTGCGGCTGCCCTGATGCGGCACGTCGGTCCACTCGGTGTTCGCGCGCAGGTTGCCGCCGAGTGCGAGGTGCTCGCCGATGGCGCCGATCCAGAGACCGACGCCCGGTGCCTCAATGGCGCGCGCCGCGAGCTGCGCGAGCGCCCAGGCATTGCCGGCCCGGTTGCGCAGTCCGCCGCCGGTCGGGTTCGCGTGGCACTGCACACAGCGCAGGCCGGTCTGCACGGCGAAACGCGGTTCCGAGTGCGCTGTGGCGGCGCAGGCGAGACCCGCGAGCACGAGCAGGCCACAGATCCGATGGCGATTCATGGCCCACCTCCCGCGTCAACCTCGAACTGCAGCGTGAAATCGCCACCGGCTCTGCCATCGCCATCGCCGTCGAGCACCTGTGCATCGACGTCGGCGAGCGGCGTCACGCCGTCGCCGCGTATCACCAGACGGTAGCGACCGGGGGGCAGCGGTTCGCGCGTCTCGAGACTCACGACCGAGGGGTTCATCAGGGAGGCCGCGACACGCGCGAGCGCGACGGCACGCGCGTCGCCACGGTCGGCGCGCGGCTCGCCACCAGTCGTGGTCAGCGCGAGCGTCTCGCGACTGACGAGTGCCGCGTCGACGGCGGTGTTGAACACGAGCATCACGTGGTCGATGCGCCATGCGACTTCGCCTGCCGCGGGAATCGTCGATACGACGTGGAATGGGGTCTCGCGCGCCGCATTCGGCTGCGTGGCGCCGGCCGCGATCCAGCCCCGGATCAGGTCGATCTGTTGCTGCGACAGCGCCGGGCCGCCGAGCGGCATGCGAGCGCCGACGGCGGCGCGGCCCTCGATCTTGTGCACCAGGTAGCTGCTGTCAGGGTCGCCGGGTCGCACGCGCAGCAGGCCCGGCACCTGCGCGCTGGCGACGTTCACCAGCAGCGCATGGCTGTTGCCGGCGTCCAGCCGGAGTCCCAGCGGGGCACCGGCGCCGGCATGGCACTGCGTGCAGATGGGCGTGAAGATCGTCTCCTGGATGCGCTGGAAATCGGACGGCGGCCCGGGTGGCGGGCTCTCGTCCAGGGGCCGGCCGCCGGCGTCGAGGCCGTCGCCGGAGCCGGCGCAGGCGCAGATCGCCGCGCACAGCAGCGGTGAGGCGCACCGCCACGCCCGGCCACGTATGTGAGGGAAATCAAATGGGTTCATGAGGGTGCCGCCGTTCACTGGGTCGCTGCTGCGGTAAGTGACGCGGGCGGCAGCGCGGGTTCATGCAACGCCGTGCGCATCGGCGTTCGCGCGAGGTGTGAACCGGGGGGTGTCGTGCCGGGCACGTACCGGCACCACTCATCGCAGCGGGGCCATGGCCATGAACCCGAACACAGCAGTCCGTGTCGTCTCGCGATCGCGCCGGGTGTCGCTGCTGGCGGCGCTGCTGGTGCTCGCTGCGTGCGGCGGTGGCAACGACCCGGACACGACAGCACCCAGCGTCACGGTAGTGGCACCGGCCGCCAGCGTGAGCCGCACGGTGGCGCTGCAGGCCAACGCGAGCGACGACGAAGGCGTCACGCAGGTCGAGTTCCGCGTCGACGGGACCGCGATCGGCACGGATACGGCAGCGCCGTTCACGGTGAACTGGGACACGGGTACGGTTGCCGACGGCGCGTACAGCATCACGGCTGCGGCGCGCGACGCGGCGGGCAACTCCACGACATCGGCGGCCGTCAGCGTCACGGTCAGCAATGTGCGCGACTTTCCCTTGACCCTGTCCGGTCGCGAGGAAATCCCCGTCACACGTTCGGCGGCCACCGGCAGCGGCACACTGACCGTGAACCTCGCGACGGGCGCGGCCTCGGGCAGTGTGAGCGTCACGGGCTTCACGGTCGCGGCCGCGCACATCCACGACGGCTTCGCCGGTTCGAACGGGCCCGTCATCGTCGGCCTGGAGCAGGATGGGGCGGATGCCACGCGCTGGCGCGTGCCGGCGAACGCAGCGCTCACGAGCGCGCAGGTCGATCGCCTGCTGGGTGGCGCGCTCTATGTCAATGCGCACTCGGCGGCGTTCCCGGGCGGTGAAGTCCGGGGCCAGATCCTGCCACCGGATTTCGCGGTGTATTTCGCGGACCTCTCGGGAGTCGCGGAGATCCCGGAGGTCTCCAGCGAGCTCGGCGGTCGCGCCGCCGTGACGTTGAACAGTGCCACGCGCGTGGCGTCCATCCATGCGACGACCCTCGGTCCCGATGGCAGCGCGCAGGGACTCCCGGGCGCGTCGGCGGCTCACCTGCATCGCGCCATCGCCGGCATCGCCGGGCCCGTGGTCGTTGGACTCACGCAGGATCCGGCGCAGGCGAGCCACTGGTTCACGGATGGCGCCACGCTCGCGCAGATCGACGTGGATGCGCTGCTGGCGGCTGGTACCTACGTGAACGTGCACACGGATGATTTCCCCGACGGCGCGATCCGCGGCCAGGTCGTGCCGCCGGGCTACGCCGTCGTCGTGAGCCGCATGAACGGCGAGCAGGAGGCGCCCGCGCCGCAGATCACGCCGGCACGCGGCACCGCGGCGGTGACCGTGAATACGGGCACGGGCGCCGCCGACATCATCGTCAACGTCACCGGCGCCGATGACGCCGTCGCCGCGCACCTGCACGACGGGTTCGCAGGTCTGGCGGGGCCGGTGCTGATCGGCCTGGAGAAGGACTCCGCCGTCACGACGCGCTGGCGTTCGAATGGCGCGACGATGACGCCCGCGCAGATCGACGCGCTGCTGGACGGCCAGTACTACGCCAATGTGCATACGCCCGCGGCGCCCGCCGGTCTCGTGCGCGGACAGCTGCTGCCTGCTGATGTGGAACTCGTGACGTCGCACCTGAACGGCGCGCAGGAAGCGCCGGATCCCGTCGCCACGACCGCGACCGGTCGTGCCTCGACCACGGTCAATCTCACCGACCGCCGGGTCACGGTGCACGTCAACACGACCGGACTCGACGACTCAATCGCGGCGCACGTGCACCGCGAGGCGCGCGGTGTCGCGGGCGGCATCGTGTTCGGGCTCACGGTCGATCCGCAGTCCACCGCGCACTGGTTGGCGACGCAGGTCGAGGTCACGGAACAGCAGCTTGCGGATTATCGCGCGGGCCTGTGGTACGTGAACGTGCATACGCCGGACCATCCGGGCGGCGAGGCGCGCGCGCAGATCGAACTGGGCGGCGTCGCACCGCTGCTGCTGGACGAGATCCAGACGCGCGTGTTCAACACGAGCTGCGCGACCGCGGGCTGCCACAGCGGTGGTGCGGGCGCGGCCGCCGGCCTCGATCTCGGCACGGGTGTCAGCCACGACCATCTCGTCGATCAGCCGAGCACGCAGGTGCCGGCGCTGATGCGCGCAGCACCCGGCGATGCGCCGGCGAGCTACCTGATCCGCAAGCTCGACGGCGGACCCGGCATCG
>CAYWMY010000299.1:0-3822 GCA_964459405.1 uncultured Steroidobacteraceae bacterium
CAGTTGACGCCGAGCTCGGAGGTCTTGTCGGCCGAGACCTCGACGATCAGCGCCTCGACCAGCACCTGCGCGCGACGGATGTCGAGCCGGTCGATGACCTGCATCAGCGAGCGCATGATCTTGGGCGGTGCGGTGATCACGAGCGCGTTGGTCTCGACGTCCGCCCAGATGCTGGTCTGCCGGTCGGCCGCGGCGGCGGCGGTGGCGCCCGCAGCCGTGGGCCCCTGCTGGCCGGCCTGTGTCACGGCCAGCTGTTCCTTGAGCTTGGGCGCGATCTTCTCGGCGTCCGCGTAACGCAGGTAGCGCACCTGCGTGTCGCCGCCGGCATCCAGCGGTGTGTCGAGGTGCGCGATCAGCGCCTTGATGCGCAGCCGCTGGCCGGAATCGCCGCTGACCAGCACGCTGTTGGTGCGATCGTCCGCGACGATGCGTGCGCTCTGGCCGCCAGCCTCGGCGGCCTGCCCCTGCATCAGTGAGTTCACGACGCGCACGATCTCGGCGGCCGAGGCGTGCTCGAGCCGCAGCACGTCGATGTCGGCGTCGCCGGAATGGTCGATGCGCTGGATGATGCGGGTCATGCGGTTCACGTTGGAGGCGCGGTCCGAGATGATCAGGATGTTCGAACTCGGATAGGCGGCGAGGTGACCGTACTGCGGAATCAGGGGCCGCAGGATCGGCACGAGCTGTGCCGCGGAGACATTCCGGACCTGGATGACTTGCGTCACGATCTCATCGGAGGTCGAGCTGATGCGATCCGGCAGGTCGTTGGCGGGCAGCTGGCGCGCGTTGGCGTCCGGCAGGATCTTGATCACGTTGCCGGCGGGAACGGCGATGAAGCCGTGAACCTGCAGGATCGCGAGGAAGGCCTCGTAGAACGCGCCGGCGGTCATCGGCGTGGTCGACAGCATCGTGACCTGGGCGCGCACACGCGGATCCAGAATGAAGCTGCGGCCGGTGACCTGGCTCACGGCCTCCACAACCTGACCCAGGTCCGCATCCTTGTAGTTCGGCGTGATCATGGCCTCGGACTGCTGTCCGGGCGCACTGCCCGCAACCGCGAACGCCAGCGTCGCGGCGAGCGCCCGTGCGAGCCGCATCCAGGTCCGGGGGGTGTGATGCATGGGTCTCATGGTTCGCCTATCGGCGGTTCGTCGTCGCTGTCCGCGGCGCCTTCCGCCAGGTTCTGCGTCACGGCCGCCGGATCGACGGTGATCTGGCGTGCCTGGCCATTGCGCTCGACCGTGAGCTGCACGGGCTCACGGCCCAGGTTGCGCAGCGTGCCGGTCGCACGCTGCACGTCATCGAGCTGCGCGCCGTTGATCGCGGTCACGAGATCGCCGGGCTGCAGCCCCAGCGCCGTGAAGACCTGGCGGTTGCTGCCTGGATAGGCCCGCACGCCGCGCAGGGTGCCGTCCGCGAACACCGGTTGCGGCCGTACGACTTCACCCACCCGTGCTGCGGCTGCGGGGGAACCGATCGCCTGGCGCACGGCGTCGATCATCGCACCGGCATCGGAACTCGCGGCGCGCAGCGGGTAGGGGCCTGTCGCGCCCGAAAGCCTCGGCAGCATCACGGACTCGACGCGTCCGCCACGCTCGATCACGACGCGGTCCGGGTAGACCGCCCGGAGCACCGTCCCGCCCGCCAGCGTCGAGCCGGTCTCCACCACCCGGGCCGACTGTGCGTTCTCACCCAGGATGGCCCACCCGTGCTCGGGGTCGGGTCCCGCCATGGTTCCGGCGAGGACCAGGTTTGCGGCGGTCACCGGCGCGGTCGCCGGATCGACCGCGCCTGCTGGCGCCCGGCCGAACAGGTGAGCATCCAGAATGCTGCCGACGTCGATGCCGGGGCCCGATACCGGCGGCCGGGACGCCGCGGGGCCCGGCGCGGGCGACGGCGCGAGCAGCCTGATCACGTTGCTGGCGAGCACGGCCGCGATGGCGACGACGAGCAACGCGGAGACGATGAGGGGAGCACGCTCCCCGGCCACACGCAGGAGCGCATCCCGGTCGAGTTCGCCAAGCTTGAGCAGGAATGCGGGCATCACCATCGGGATCGTCACGGCCCCCGGCCAGGGCCGGTTCAGACTGCAGGGATCGCTGCCGGCATGATACGTGCTGGAGTCTGGCAGGGACAAGGCCGCGGCGGGTCCGAAAATCCAGTCACTCCGCTGACTTGGCCACGATTCGTAGAGTTTGTTGCGAGATAGGGCCGGGCGTCGCCGCGTGGCGACAGCTGGTGGCCGTCGCGGCGCGTGCACGCCTTGTCACGGGCTGGATCCAGCCCTATAAAAGGGCATTCGAATTCCGACGACAGCGGCACGCACGGTATGGCCGAGCCCCACAACCCCGACTCCCCACCCGAACAGCCGGGTCACAGCCTGGTCGTAGAGGAAGCGGAACCGCGTACCAAGAAGCCGCCGCTCTATCAGGTCGTGCTGCTGAACGACGACTACACGCCGATGGAATTCGTCGTCGATGTACTCGAACGCATTTTCGGGCTTGACCGGCCCAAGGCAACGCGGATCATGCTCGAAGTGCACACGCGCGGCAAAGGCATCTGCGGTGTCTACACTTTCGAGATTGCCGAGACCAAGGTGGCGCAGGTGACGACCTACGCGCGCCAGCACCAGCATCCGCTGCTGTGCACGATGGAGGAGACCTGAGTGCTGTCGAGTGAACTCGAGTTCTGCCTGAACGAAGCCTTCCAGAAGGCCCGTGAGGCGCGCCACGAGTACATGACGGTGGAGCACCTGCTGCTGTCCATCGTCGAGACGCCGCGGGTGCGCGAAATCCTGAAGGCCTGTGGCTGCGACATCACCCGGCTCAAGCGCGATCTCGAGCAGTTCGTCAGGGACACGACGCCGCTGCTCGCCGCCGACGACGACCGCGAGGTGCAGCCGACACTCGGCTTCCAGCGTGTGTTGCAGCGGGCCGTCTTCCACGTGCAGTCGAGCGGCCGCAAGGAGGTCACGGTCGCGAACGTGCTGGTCGCGATCTTCAGCGAGAAGCAGTCGCACGCCATCTTCCTGCTGGGCTCGCAGGGCATCACGCGGCTCGACGTCGTCAACTTCGTCTCGCACGGCCTTGGCAAGGCCGGCGAGTCGCGCGAGCCGGAGAAGGAGCGTGAGGACGGCGAGGGCGAACGCGAGGCCGATACCGCGGGCGGCGCGCTCGAGAAGTACTGCACCAACCTCAACCGCATGGCGACCGAGGGGCGCATCGACCCGCTGATCGGCCGGCAGCTGGAGATCGAACGCACCATCGAGATCCTGTGCCGCCGTCGCAAGAACAATCCTCTGTACGTCGGCGAGGCCGGCGTCGGCAAGACAGCCATCGCCGAAGGACTCGCGCGGCTCATCGTCGAGGGCAAGGTGCCGGATGTGCTCATGGACGCGACCATCTGGTCGCTGGACATGGGAGCGCTGATCGCGGGCACCAAGTACCGCGGCGACTTCGAGAAGCGGCTCAAGGCGGTGATCGGCGAGCTGCGCCGCCAGCCGGGCGCGGTGCTGTTCATCGACGAAATCCACACGGTGATCGGCGCGGGTGCGGCCTCGGGCGGCGTCATGGACGCTTCGAACCTGATCAAGCCCGTGCTCGCGAGCGGCGAGCTGCGCTGCATCGGCTCGACCACCTACAGCGAGTACCGCGGCATCTTCGAGAAGGACCACGCTCTCGCGCGGCGCTTCCAGAAGATCGACGTCGTCGAGCCTTCGGTGGCGGAGACCATCGAGATCCTGCGCGGCCTCAGGACGCGTTTCGAGGAGCACCACGGCGTCCGCTACGACGACGATGCGCTGAAGGCCGCGGCCGAGCTCGC
>CAYWMY010000300.1:0-3791 GCA_964459405.1 uncultured Steroidobacteraceae bacterium
GCCACGTCGAGCCCGGAGCTCGACATCGAGGTCGTACCGGTCGGTATCTACTGGGGCCGTTCGCCGCAGCGTGTGGATTCAGTCTGGGATGCGGTGCTGTCCGAGAACTGGGCGCTGGTCGGCCCGTTCCGCCGCCTGCTCTCGGTGGTGTTCCGCGGACGTTCGACCGTGATCCGTTTCGGTGAGCCGCGCTCGCTGCGGCAATTCGGTGCCGACGGCCAGGATCCCGCGCGCGTGGTGCGTCGCCTGCTGAAGGAGCTGCGCCACGAGTTCCAGTACATGCGCGTCGAGACCATCGGCCCGGAACTCGCACCGCGCGCTGCGGTCGTGACGCAGGTGCTGCGCACGCGTGCCGTACGCGTGGCCGTAAGGGGCCTGATGCGCGAGAAGAGCCTTTCGCGGCGCGAGGCGGTGCGCGCCGCGCGCGCGCTGGTGCTCGAGATCGCAGCCGACTATTCGCCGGAGTTCGTGCGCCTCGCCAACATCGTGCTGCGGCGTGTCTGGAACCGCCTCTACGACGGCGTCGACGTGCGGCACGCGGAGCGGCTCGATGAGCTGCCGCAGGGCTGCGAGCTGGTGTACGTGCCCTGCCACCGCAGCCACATGGACTACCTGCTGCTGTCGTACACGATCTACCAGCGCAACTACGTCGTGCCGCACATCGCGGCGGGCATCAACCTGAACCTGCCCGTGGTCGGTCGCATCCTGCGCATGGGCGGCGCGTTCTTCCTGCGCCGGAGCTTCCGCGGTTCGAGCCTGTATCCGGTCGTGTTCACCAAGTACGTCGACGTGATGATGAACCGCGGCCACTCCATCGAGTTCTTCATCGAAGGCGGCCGCAGCCGCACCGGCCGCCTGCTGGCGCCCAAGACCGGCATGCTGGCCATGACGGTGCGCAGCTTCCTGCGTGATCCGCGGCGGCCCGTGGTGTACGTACCCGTGTATTTCGGTTACGAACGCATCGTGGAGGCGAAGACCTACGTGGGCGAGCTGTCCGGCCGCCCCAAAGAGCAGGAGAGCATGCGCGGCCTGCTGCGTGCGACACGCGTCCTGCGCCAGAAGTTCGGCCAGGCGCACGTCTGCTTCGGCGCACCTCTGCTGCTCGGCGATGCGCTCGATCGCAGCTGTCCGCGCTGGCGCGACGATCCGTATGCCGAGGACATGCGGCCCGCCTGGTTCGGTGCGGCGGTGGACGCCCTTGCCACGGAGATCATGACCCGCATCAACGCGGCCGCGGTGGTGACGCCTGTGAACCTGCTGGCGCTGACGCTGCTCGCAATGCCGCGCCAGGCCATGGTCGAGGCGGATCTCGTACGCCAGCTGGACCTGTACGCGGGGCTGCTGTCCCGGCTGCCGTATGCGCCGGGCATCGAGCCTCCGGCGATGGCTGGCCCCGAGATGGTCGTCTACGGCGAGCGCATGGGTATCCTCGAGCGGCGCCGGCACCCGCTCGGCGACGTGCTGCGCATGAGCGAGGAGAACGCGATCCTCACGGCGTACTACCGCAACAACGTCATCCACGTGTTCGCGCTGCCCTCGCTGCTCGCCTGCGCGTTCCTCAACAACGCGGAGATGCGCGCAGCGGACCTGCAGCGGCTCGCGGGTCGCATCTATCCCTACGCGCGCCAGGAGATGTTCCTGCGATGGACCGAGGAGGAGCTTCCCGGCGTGGTGACGCAGACACTCGAGGCCTTCGCCGCGCTCGGACTGCTCGCGGCTGCCCCGGGCGACGTCTGGTGCCGCCCCGCGACCGGCAGTGCCGCGGCCATGCAGCTCTCGGTGCTGGCGCAGGGCACGATCCAGATGGTCGAGCGCTATTACCTGGCGATCGCGCTGCTGCTGAAAGCCGGGCGCGGCGTGCTGACGCAGGAGCAGCTGGAGACGCAGTGCGTCAA
The DNA here is from genome assembly GCA_964459405.1 of uncultured Steroidobacteraceae bacterium. GTDB lineage: Bacteria > Pseudomonadota > Gammaproteobacteria > Steroidobacterales > Steroidobacteraceae > CAYWMY01. The sequence goes on from CAYWMY010000300.1 coordinate 1,896, forward strand.
CATGGCGAGTCGCATGGCGTTGCTGTACGAGCTGAACTCACCCGAGTTCTTCGACAAGCCGATGTTCCGCGCCTTCATCGATCTGCTGCGTGCGCGTGACGTCGTGCGGGCGGGTGCCGACGGCAGGCTCGACTTCGACGAGGCGCTCGAGCAGGTCGCGATCGATGCGCGCCTGGTGCTGTCCGAGCAGATCCGCCACAGCATCCTGCAGGTGACGCACTACGGGTAGTCGGCAGCCTGGTCGCGGGGGTGTGGTGGCTTGTCAGCGCTTCCGTTCCTCTTCAGCGAGCAGCGCACGTTTCGCCTGCTGGAGCTCCGCCTCCTGCTCCGCCGTGACGCGCGGATAGCGCAGCCCGAGCCCGCGGATGCCCTGCACGACGAATTCCGCGACCAGCATGCGCGTGACCGCCTTGTGGTCGGCCGGGATCACGTACCAAGGCGCATGTGCCGAGCTGGTGGCGTTCAGCATGTCTTCGTAGGCCTCCTGATAGCGGTCCCAGGCGGCGCGTTCGGCAAGGTCGGCGGCCGAGAACTTCCAGTGCTTGTCCTCCTGCTCGATACGCTCGAGGAAGCGGCGCCGCTGCTCGTCCCGTGACAGGTTCAGGAAGAATTTCAGGATCAGCGTGCCGTTGCGCGTGAGGTGCCGCTCGAAGGTGTTGATGTCCTCGTAGCGCCGGCGCCAGAACCCGGCGCCGCGCGGGCCGGGTGGCAGCTTCTGGGCGGCCAGGATCCGCGGATGCACGCGCACCACCAGCACTTCCTCGCAATAGGAGCGGTTGAAGATGCCGATGCGGCCGCGTTCCGGCAGGCGGTTCGCATAGCGCCACAGGAAGTTGTGGTCGAGGTCCTCCTCCGACGGCCGCTTGAAGCAGTAGACCTGGCAGCCCTGCGGGTTCACGCCCGACATCACGTGCTTGATGGTGCTGTCCTTGCCGGCGGCATCAATGGCCTGGAACACCAGCAGCACGGAGCAGACGTCGCTGGCCCACAGCAGCTCCTGCGCTTCGGCGAGTTCCTCGCGGCTGCGCTCGAGCCATTGCTGCAGCATCTTGCGGCGCCGGTCCTTGCCGAGCTTCGCGAGCGCGTCGTCACCCCAGGATTCCGGATCGTAATCCGCGAGGCGGATGCCGCCGCCGGCCGGCACGCGGCAGGCCTTCGCGGCTGCTTCGAAGTTCATTGCCATGTCGGTGCCTCCGTATGCTCAGTCCCGGCTCGCCGGAATCGCCGCGCGGGGCGCGGCCGCCGCCGGCGACAGCCGCGGCGCCACCAGCAGCCGCAGCAGGACCGCCGAGATCAGCGCGCAGCCGGCCGAGAACATGAATGCTGTGCGCGGCGACAGGTGCTCGTACAGCCAGCCGAACAGCGCCGATGCGGGCAGCAGCATGATGCCGGCCGTGAGGTTGTACCAGCCGTAACAGGCGCCGCGCAGGGTTTCGGGTGCCAGATCGGCGACCAGCGCTTTCTCGACGCCCTCGGTCGCAGCCAGGAACAGGCCGTAGCACCCGAACAGCAGAAACAGTGCAACGCCGGGCGTGCGCAGCGCGCCGAGCAGTGCGTAGAACGCGGCGTAGGCCAGGAAGCCCGCGCTCAGCATGCGCACGCGGCCGCTGGCGGCGTCACGGCCCCGGGCGCCTCGCGCAGCGCCAGGGCCAGCAGCACGCATGCCGCCCCGGGGATCGCGGTCCACAGGAACACCCGCTCGAGCGTCACGCCTGCCGCCAGCATCGCTGCCGCGACGAGCGGCCCCAGCACCGCGCCCGCGTTGTCCAGCGCGCGGTGCAGCCCGAAGGCGAGGCCCCGGTGTGCACTGCCGGCGCTCGCGGCAAGCAGGGCGTCGCGCGGCGAGGTGCGCAGGCCCTTGCCGACGCGGTCGGCGAAACGGATCGCGAGCAGCCA
>CAYWMY010000301.1:0-3739 GCA_964459405.1 uncultured Steroidobacteraceae bacterium
CGAGATCCGCTTCGAGCCGCATGCGCGCGCCCAGGAAGTTGTCGGGGTTCACGAAGCCCAGCACGACGTCCGCGTCCGTGACCGTGGGTCGGGTCCCGCCCATGCCGTAGCAGACCGGGCCCGGCATCGAGCCCGCGCTCTGCGGCCCGACCTCGAGGCGGTTGCCGAAGGTCGCGTTGAGCCACGCGACGGAGCTGCCGCCCGCGCCGATGGACTTGACCTCGAGCAGCGGCAGGTCCACGGCCCAGCGGTCGATGACGGGGCGCAGGCTGTAATAGCGCGGTCGCTCGCGCACGATGAGCCCCAGGTCGAAGCTCGTGCCGCCCATGTCCGTGCAGATCGCGTTCTCGATGCCGAGGCTGCGCGCGCGGAAGGCGCCACCCATGAGCCCGGCGACCGGGCCCGACTGGTAGGTGTCGATCACGCGCGTGCGCGTGAGCTTCGCGACACCGCCGGTGTTCTGCACCATCTGCAGCGGCCTGCGGTAGCCCAGGTCGCGCAGCCGGTCGCCGATACCGAGCAGCTGGCTGGTCATCTCGGCGTGCAGGAAGCCGCTCAGGATCGAGGTCGTGGTGCGGGCATATTCGCGCCACTTGCTGACGATGTCGCTGGAGAGCAGGATCGGAATGTTGCCGAGATAGACCTCGGGATACTCCTCGCGCAGGATCTCGCGCACGCGGCGCTCGTGCGCCGGGTTCGCGGAGCTCCACAGCAGCGCGACGATGATGCCCTGCACGCCGCGGTCGACGAGATACTGGATCGCCTCGAGCACGTCGTCTTCGTCGACCGGCCGCACCACCTGGCCGAAGCAGTCGATGCGCTCCTTGAGCCCGACGACCATGTCGCGCGCGATCAACGGCTCCGGCATGCGCGCCTGCGCGACGCGGCGCTGCTCCGCCAGCGGCAGGCCGTCGCCCCAGGCGCGGCCGTTGCCGATGAACAGCATGTCCTCGTGGCCGGCGGTGGTGATGAGTCCGAGCCGGGGTCCTGCGCGCTGCAGCAGCGCGTTCAGCGCAACCGTCGTCGAATAGCGCAGCAGGTCAGTGCCGCCGAGCACCTGCTCGACGCCGGCGCCGAGTCCCTTGCAGGCCTCGGCGAGCGCATTCAGGAAGCCGCGCGACAGGTCGTCGTGCGTGGTCGCCGACTTGCCCCAGGCGACGCGGCCCGCGTGGGTCAGGTAGCAGTCCGTGAAGGTGCCGCCGACATCGATGTTGATCGTGGCTGCGGCGGGTACGGTCTTCGCCATCATGCTTTCCCCTGCGCCGCGGTCTTCAGCGCGTCGACGTCGATCTCGATGTCGTGTGTGAGCGGGTGGCCCGGCGGCAGATACTCCACTTCGATCAGGGTTGCGCAGCCGGGACAGAACATTTCGACGATCTGGCACCAGGCGGGGTCCGGCGCGAAGCGCGGCTCGTCGAGCCCGGAGGAGTGGATCTCGCGCGGGTCGCGCGCGCGCAGCCACAGGCCCTCCTTGTAGTTGCGCCGCGCGCTGCCCAGTTCGCGGCTGCAGCGCCGGCACACCCACAGCTCCCGGTCGAGGTCGATCGCGAGGTATTCAGTGATGGGTCGCAGTGCCATGGCTTCAGCTCCGGTGGACGCGGATGGCGCCGTACTCGTCCTTCGCCGCACTCCAGCCGTGCGGCACGACGCAGGAGGTCTCGCCGCTCGCGATGACCGTCGGCCCGGCAACGCGCTGGCCCTGCGCCAGCCCCGCGAAGCCGTACACCGGCGTCGCCATGCGTCCCTCGGGCCAGGCGATCTCGCGGCTCGACACGGCGCCCGCGGCCGCATCCACGGCCGGTGCCGCGGCCGCGTCCTGCTCCGCGGAAGCCGTATCGAGCGTCACGGACAGCATCAGCAGCGCGTCCTGCGTTCCCGTCGCATCCGTCGGCAACAGCGCGGAACCCGTGAGGTCGAGCGGGTGCAGCCGGCCGTCCGGCGTCTCGATGCGTGCGCTGACCCGGGCGCGCGAGAAATCGAAGCCCTCGCCGCGGACGTCGCGCCGCGCGCGCTTCAGCAGCTCGTCGGCGGCTGCGCGCAGCGCCAGGTCGAAGCCCCCGTCCGCCGCATCACGTACGCGCCGCTCGTAGACGTGCGCGATGTTCATGGTCGAGGAGCCGGCAGCGCTGAACACCGGGCTTTCCGGGAACACGTAGAAGGTGCCGATACCGACGGCCGCCGCGATATCGGCGGCATGCAACGGACCGGCACCGCCATAGGCGAACAGCACGGCGTCGTCGAGCGGCACCCCGCGCCGCTCGGCTTCGCTCAGGATCGACAGCGCAAGCCCGCGCGCCAGCACCTCACGCACACGCTGCGCGGCGGCGTCCGTATTCACGCCGAGCGGCGCCGCGATGTGTTCGTCGATCGCGCGCCGCGCCAGATCCGCGGCGAGCCGGCGCCGGCCGCCCAGGAAGTTGTCGGCATCGATGAAACCCAGCACCAGGTCCGCATCCGTAACCGTGGGCCGCGCGTTGCCGAGGTCGTAGCAGGCCGGGCCCGGCACCGCGCCCGCGCTGTCGGGGCCGACCTGCAGCACGCCGTCCTGCACCTGCGCAAAGGAGCCGCCGCCACCGCCCAGGCCGAGCACGTCGATCATCGGCAGGTTGACGGGAATGCCCTCGATCTCGACCTTGAACGACAACGCCACGGTGCCGTTGACGATGAACGCCACGTCGGTACTCGTGCCACCGATGTCGGCTGTCAGCACGAACGGCAGCCGGTAGCGCCGCGCGAGCCGCGCGGCACCGAACACGCCTGCGGTCGGGCCCGAGTTGTAGGTGTCGAGCGCCCGGGTCTTGGCCACGCGCGCCACGCCGCCGCTCGAGTGCACCACGAGCAGAGGATGGCGGAAGCCGCGGCTGCGCACGGCATCGTCGCAGCGGTAGAGATAGCTCACGAGCTGGCGGTGCAGATAGCCCGACAGCACCGCGCCGTGCAGACATTCGGCGTTGCTGCCACGGGTACCGACCTCGTGCGACAGCAGCACGAACGGCGTGCCGAGGTAGTGACCCGGAAACCATTCGCGGAACAGCTCGCGTACCCGGCGCTCGTTCGCGGCATTGAGCGCGGCGTTCGCGAACGCCACGACCAGCAGCCGCGCGCCGCCATCGAGCAGCTCTTCGGCCGCGCGCCGCAGCCCCTCGGCATCGAGCTCACACTGCAGGTGGCCCTGCGCATCCACGGCCTCCTGCACACCGCGCACGAGGCCCGGCTCGAGCAATTGCCACAGCGGCGAGCGCGGGCCGCCGGCACAGTAGAGATGCTGCTCGGCACCCGCGGTGACGATGAGCCCGATGCGCGCGCCGCGGCGCTGGATCATCGCGTTCGTGGCGGCCGTCGTCGAGTAGCGGATCACGTCGGTCGCGGCCAGCAGCTCGGGCACTTCGCGCCCCAGCAGCGTGGCGCCGGACTCGATGCAGTTCAGGAAACAGTGGACCGGATCGTGCGGCGTCGTGTCCACCTTGGTCGTGACCACACGACCGTCCAGGCGGAATACGCCGTCGGTGAAGGTACCGCCCGTGTCGGCGGCGATCAGGTGCTCAACTGGACCACCCTCCTGTCGCGAAGCGCGACGTCCTCCCCGCGGGAGGGGAGCGCCGCCTTCGGGCGGCCGGGCGGCGGCGCTCATGCGTTTCCTCCACTGCGCTCGATCGCGCGGCGAATCTCCGCGATCGTGCGTTCGATCTCGTCTTCGGAAAGCGTCTCGTCGGCGGCGGCTTCCTCGTCGATCGGCCCG
>CAYWMY010000302.1:0-3731 GCA_964459405.1 uncultured Steroidobacteraceae bacterium
TTCGTACCCCTGGGTCGAGGATAACACTCCGCACCCGGTGAACCAGTCCGTACCCGGCGCAGGCGAAAGCTCCTGCTCCCGGAAGCCCGCCAGGGAAAGCCGATCCGTTCGCTCCGACCCGCGCAGCGTGACGGTGTTCCGCCGGAACGAGCGCTTTGAGCCGGTACAATCGCCCTGAGAATCACCCGCATGGGACCGACCCGCATGGCATTGTCCGTTGTGATTCTGGCTGCCGGCCAGGGGAAGCGCATGAACAGCGACCTGCCCAAGGTCCTGCAACCCCTTGCGGGCGAGCCGCTGCTGCGTCACGTCATCGAGGCCGCGGCGGCTCTGTCCCCCGCGGCCATGACCGTCGTCTACGGTCACGGCGGCGAACTCGTGCGCGACGCCCTGCCCGGTCAGGACATCGCATGGGTGCTGCAGGCCGAACAGCTGGGCACGGGCCACGCGGTGCTGCAGGCCATGCCGGCGGTCCCGGACGATCACCTGGTGCTGGTGCTCTACGGCGATGTACCGCTGATCGGTGCTGCGACGCTGCAGTCGCTGGTCGCGGCAGCGGAGCCCGGCGCACTCGCCGTCCTGACCGCGGAACTCGATGATCCCGCGGGCTATGGTCGCGTGATCCGCGACACGGCCGGGCGCGTGGTGCGAATCGTCGAAGACAAGGACGCGGGCCGCAAGGAACTCGCAGTACGCGAAGTCAACACGGGGCTGATCGCGGCTCCTGCCGCGGCGCTGAAGCGCTGGCTTGCGGCGCTCGGCAACGACAATGCGCAGCGCGAGTACTATCTGACCGATTGCGTCGTCGCCGCGGTGCGCGAGGGTTTCGAAGTCGTTGGCGTGCGCGCCCCGACCACGGCCGAGGTGCAGGGCGTGAACGACAGGGTGCAGCTCGCCGAGGTCGAAGCCGCCCTGCGCCGGCGCCGGGCGATCGCCCTGATGCGCGCCGGCGTCACATTGGCCGATCCGGCCCGGTTCGACCAGCGCGGTGAAGTCATCGCGGGACGCGACGTCTACATCGACGTCAATGTTGTGTTGCAGGGCCGGGTATCACTCGGTGACCGCGTCCGGGTGGGTCCGGGCTGCGTGCTGCGTGACTGCACCATCGGCGCGGACAGCGTGGTTCACCCGCACAGCGTGATCGAGGAAGCCCGGGTCGGGTCGGGGTGCATCGTCGGACCGTTCGCTCGGCTGCGGCCGGGCGCGAACCTCGGTGCCGCTGTGCACATCGGCAACTTCGTCGAGGTCAAGAATTCGCAGATGGGCGACGACTCGAAGGCCAATCATCTCGCCTACGTGGGCGATGCCACGGTAGGTGCGCGCGTGAACATCGGTGCGGGCACGATCGTCGCGAATTACGATGGTGCCAACAAACACCACACGGTGATCGGGGACGACGCGCACACGGGTTCCAACTCCGTGCTGGTTGCACCAATCACGGTCGGCGCCGGCGCGACGGTCGGCGCCGGCTCGACCGTCACGCGGGCGGTGCCTCCCGGCATGCTGACTGTCGCGCGTGCGAAGCAGGTCACCGTCGAAGGCTGGAAGCGTCCACGCAAGCAGCCGAAGCCGTGACTCCCGCCCCGGCACGAGGTCCGGATGGCGCCATGAAGGCGAATCGGCGCACGCGCGGCGCCCTGACCGCCGGGGCGGTGGTGGTTCGGGCAACAGGAGAGGTCTGATGTGCGGCATCGTTGGAGCGGTATCGGGACGCAACATCGTCCCGGTGCTGATTGAAGGTCTGCGGCGACTGGAGTACCGGGGCTACGACTCCTGCGGGGTCGCCGTGCACGCCGACGGTGGCCTGCGTCGCGCCCGGACTGTCTCGAGGGTGGCCGAACTCGAGGCCGAGACCCGCGACCTGCTGGCCGTGACCGGCATAGCCCACACCCGCTGGGCGACCCACGGCGCCCCCACGACCATCAACGCCCACCCGCATTTCTCGGCCGGGCCGCGGCGGGCCGCCGATCGTGGCCGCAGCCGCATCGCGCTGGTGCACAACGGCATCATCGAAAATCACGAGGAGCTGCGGACGCGGCTGACTGCGTGCGGCTACAAGTTCGAGACGCAGACTGATTCGGAGGTCATCGCGCATCTCATCGAGCATCACTACCGCGGCAACCTGTTCGAGGCCGTGCAGGTGGCGGTCCGGGAGCTGCGCGGGGCTTTCGCGATCGCGGCATTTTCACGGGACGAGCCGGATCGTGTCGTCGGCGCGCGGGAGGGCTCCCCGCTCGTGGTCGGCATCGGCAGCGGCGAGCAGTTCCTGGCGTCCGACGCGCTCGCGCTCGCCGGCACCACGGACCAGTTCATCTACCTCGAGGACGGTGACGTCGCGGACCTCCGGGTGGCCGGCGTGAACATCGTCGACCGCGAGGGGCGGCGCGCCGACCGCCCGGCGCGCACCGTCACGGCGCACACCGCGGCCGTGGATCTGGGTCCTTACCGGCACTACATGCAGAAGGAGATCTTCGAGCAGCCACGCGCCATCGCCGATACCCTGGATTCGGTTGACGGCCTCGAGCCCGGCAATTTCGGCAACGTGGCACCGGGGGTGCTGCGCGACATCGACAGCGTGCTGATCCTCGCCTGTGGCACGAGCTATTACGCCGGGTCGACGGCGCGATACTGGCTCGAATCGATCGCACGGGTCCCGACCTCGGTCGAGATCGCCAGCGAGTATCGCTATCGGGAATCGGTGCCGGATCCGCGTGCACTCGTGGTCGTCGTGTCGCAGTCCGGCGAGACCGCGGATACGCTTGCAGCCCTCAAGCATGCGCGGGCGCTGGGCCACAGCCACACGCTGGCCATCGTCAACGTGCCGACCAGCGCCATGGTGCGCGAAACCTCGATGCAGTTCTTCACGCGCGCCGGGGCGGAAATCGGCGTGGCGTCGACCAAGGCCTTCACGACGCAGCTCGTCGCGCTCTACCTGCTCGCGAACGCGATCGCCAGGGCGAAGGGGCGGCTGTCGGCCGAGGCCGAAGCCGCAGCGCTGAAGTCGCTGCGACACCTGCCGGCGGCGGTGCAGCAGGTGCTGGCGCTGGAGCCGCAGGTCATCGCCTGGGCCGAACAGTTCGCGCGCAGGGAAAACGCGCTGTTCCTGGGGCGTGGCCTGCATTACCCGATTGCGCTGGAAGGCGCGCTGAAGCTCAAGGAAATCTCGTACATCCACGCCGAGGCCTATCCGGCAGGCGAGCTGAAACATGGTCCGCTCGCGCTCGTGACCTCGGCCATGCCCGTGGTGACCATCGCCCCGAACGATGCGCTGCTCGAGAAACTGAAGAGCAACATGATGGAAGTGCGGGCCCGGGGCGGCGAGCTGTACGTCTTTGCGGACGCCGACGGCCACGTGGCATCCAGCGAAGGCGTGCACGTGATCCGCCTGCCCGAGCACTACGGGGCGCTGTCGCCCATTCTGCACGTCGTACCGCTGCAGCTGCTCGCCTACCACACGGCGACGGCGCGCGGCACCGATGTCGACAAACCGCGGAATCTGGCCAAGAGCGTGACTGTCGAATGACGCGACGGAGCACGCGGCACCGTTTACACGACCAGGACGGCCCCGATGCGGGCCGGCGGCACACGCGGCAAGGCGTGCCGCCGGATCTCGCGATGCGGTTCGATGCCGCGTTCTACCGCAGGTTCTACCTCGACCCGCGGACCCGCGTGGCCTCGCGTGCCGATGCCGAACGTCTCGCGCGCCGTCGCCAGGTAGACGCCAGCGCCGC
>CAYWMY010000303.1:0-3727 GCA_964459405.1 uncultured Steroidobacteraceae bacterium
GCCGAGCGCGGCGGGGGCCCGCAACTACACGCAGTGCGACTCGCTGCTGATGGGAGACCGCTGCGGCGCGCACACCTTCCCGTACGTCGAGGTCAGGAACCCGACCGCGATCGTCGAGCACGAGGCGAGCACCTCGAAGATCTCCGCGGACCAGCTGTTCTACTGTCTGCAGCGCGGCATTTCCGAGGAGGACGCGGTCACCATGATCGTGAACGGCTTCTGCAAGGCGGTGTTCAAGGAACTGCCGATGGAGTTCGCGGTCGAGGCACAGAACCTGCTCTCCGTGAGCCTTGAAGGCGCGGTGGGCTGAAAGCGGAGCGAGCGATACGACATGACCGTCAAGGGCGAAATCATCCTGTCCGTCACCGACCTGCACGTACGCGTCGCAGGCAAGAAGATCCTGAACGGCCTGAACCTCGAGGTGCGCGCCGGAGAGGTGCACGCCGTCATGGGGCCGAACGGCTCGGGCAAGAGCACGCTGGCACAGGTGCTCGCGGGCCGCGAGGACTACGAAGTGCTTTCCGGCAGCGTGATCTACCGCGGCCGTGACCTGCTGACCCTGTCTCCCGAGGAGCGCGCCCGTGAAGGCTTGTTCCTGGCCTTCCAGTACCCGGTCGAGATTCCGGGAGTCAACAACGTCTACCTGCTGAAGGCGGCGCTGAATGCCGTGCGCCGGCATCGCGGCGAATCCGAACTCGACGCCTTCGAGTTCCTCGGCCTCGTACGCGACAGGATGAAGCTGATGAAGATGGACGAGAGCTTCCTGAACCGCGGCGTCAACGAGGGCTTTTCCGGCGGCGAGAAGAAGCGCAACGAGATCCTGCAGATGGCGGTGCTCGAACCCGTGCTCGCGCTGCTCGATGAGACCGACTCGGGCCTCGACATCGATGCGCTGCGCATCGTGTCCGCCGGGATCAACTCGCTGCGCAGCGACGATCGGGCGATCGTCATGGTCACGCACTACCAGCGACTGCTGGACCATGTCGTGCCGGACGTCGTGCATGTGCTGGCTGGCGGGCGCATCGTACGGACCGGCGAGCGCGGCCTCGCGCTCGAACTGGAGCGCCGCGGCTACGACTGGGTGCTCGCGGAGGCCGCGGCGTGAGCAGCAACCCGCAGACCGCGATCCTGGAACGCATCCGCAGCAGCCATGCCGCGGTCGCGCCCCGCCTGCCGGGCGGCGAGGTCTGGCACCGGCGCCGGGCGGATTCGCTGGCGCGGCTCATCGCGCACGGACTGCCGACGACGCGCGACGAGTCATGGCGTTACGCGGACCTGCGCCGCATCGTGGACGCCGCTGCGCGCGAACCCGCGACGGCTGCCAGCCCGCCGGGCACTGCGCTGCCCGCCAGTGGCCTGTTCCGCGACGATTCGCCGACGGTCGTGCTCATCGACGGTGTGCCGCAGCCGGCCGCGGGCGCGACCCTGCCCGCCGGCCTGCAGGTCACGGCACTTGCCGGCACGCTGGCGGACGCCGGTGCCGAGACCGCGCAGCGGCTGCGTCGCCCTGAGAACGACGCAGCGGATCGGCTCGCGCTGCTCGCCGATGCCTACCTGGCGAATGGCGTCGAAATCCACGCCGGGGGCAGCCCCGCCGCGCCGACGACGATCCACCTGCTGCACCTGGCGACGCCGTCGGTGACGAGCCACACGCGCGTGCGCATCGAGCTGACGGCGGGCGCCGACCTCACGGTCATCGAGCACCGGCCGGCTGCCGGCGGCAAGGGAGGCTTCGCGAACCTGGTCGTCGATCTGCAGATCGGACGCGGTGCCACACTGCGACACCTGCGCATCCTCGAAGGCAGCGGCGACGACTGCCGCGTCGACACCGTCACCGCGCGGCTCGACGAGGCCGGCCGCTATGAGCATCACCATTTCGATCTGGGCGGTGGCGTCTGCCGGACCGGTCTCACGGTCGACCTCACGGGCCCGGGCGCCACGGCCGGGATCCACGGCCTGGTGCTGGTCGACGGCGGACGCCGTGCGGATCTCGACGCACGCATCCAGCATCTCGCGCCGTCGACCACGAGCCGGCATGTCGTGCGCGGTGTCGGCGCCGGCTCCGGTCAGGCCGGCGTCAGCAGCCGCGTGATCGTCGCACCGGGCGCGCAGCGCTCGGATTCACGCCAGTCGCTGCGCAATCTGCTGCTGACCGCGGGTGCGGAAATCGACGTCCGGCCGCAGCTGGAAATCAACGCCGACGATGTCCGCTGCAGCCACGGCGCCACGACGGGATCGCTCGACCCTGCCCAGTTCTTCTACCTGCTGTCGCGCGGCATCGACCGGCCCGCAGCGCAGGCGCTGCTGACCTTCGCCTTCTGCGAGGACGTGCTCGCGAACGTGGGCGACGCCGGGCTGCGACGGTCGCTGGAGGAACGCGTGATCACGCGCCTGCCCGATCGTGACGTCATCCGGGAGTTCATCTGATGGCCGCCGTACTGCAGGACACGCCGCCCTTGGACGTCGCGAAGATCCGCGCCGACTTTCCGATCCTCACGCGCCGCGTGCACGGCAAGCCGCTGGTCTACCTGGACAGCGCCGCTTCGTCGCAGCGGCCGCGCGCCGTCATCGAGGCCGAGCGGCGCTACGCCGAGGAGCACCACTCCAACGTGCACCGTGGCGTGCACGCGCTGAGCCAGGAGGCGACGGGGCTGTTCGAGGCTGCCCGCGAGCGCGTGCGCCGCTTCCTCGGTGCGCGCTCGGTGAAGGAAATCGTGTTCACGCGCGGCGCGACCGAGGCGATCAACCTCGCCGCGCAGTCCTTCGGCCGCGGGCGTCTGAAGCCGGGCGACGAGATCGTGATCTCGTGGCTCGAACACCACGCAAACATCGTGCCCTGGCAGTTCGTCTGCGAGCAGACCGGCGCGGTACTGCGCGTGATCCCGATCAGCGAGCAGGGCGAGGTCGATTTCGACGCCTATCTGCGGCTGCTGAACGGCCGCACGCGGCTGGTTGCGCTGGCCCAGGTGTCGAACGCACTGGGCACGGTGGTACCGGTCGAGCGCTTCATCACCGCGGCCCGGGAGCGCGGCATCGCGACGCTGATCGATGGCGCTCAGGCCGTGCCGCACACCCGCGTCGACGTGCAGGCACTGGGCTGTGACTTCTACGCCTTCTCGGGGCACAAGCTGTACGGCCCGACCGGCATCGGCGTGCTCTACGGCCGCGAGGAACTGCTGGGCGAACTGCCGCCCTGGCAGGGTGGCGGCGACATGATCCTGAAGGTCAGCTTCGAGAAGACGACCTTCAACGCCCTGCCCTACCGTTTCGAGGCCGGCACGCCGAACATCTCGGGTGCGATCGGCCTGGGCGCCGCAATCGACTATGTGGAGTCCGTCGGCCTCGAGCGCATCCAGGCCTGGGAGCAGGATCTGCTCGAGTACGCGACGGCCCGCATCGAGGCCTTCCCCGGGGCGCGCATCATCGGCACGGCGGCCCGCAAGGCCGGCGTCGTATCGTTCGTCATCGACGGCATCCACCCGCATGATCTGGGCACCATCCTCGACATGGAGGGCGTCGCGATCCGCACGGGTCACCACTGCGCGATGCCGGTCATGGAATTCTTCCGCGTACCGGCGACGGCACGCGCGTCCTTTGGCATGTACAACACGCGCGACGAGATCGACGCCCTGATCGCGGCGTTGCACCAGGCGCGCAGGGTGATGGGCTGATGGATCTCGCCGACCTGTACCGCGACGTCATCGTCGACCACAACCGCAATCCGCGG
>CAYWMY010000304.1:0-3720 GCA_964459405.1 uncultured Steroidobacteraceae bacterium
GATGCGCGGCAGGGGCCCACAGCCGGAAGCGTACGCCGCCGTCGACGGGCACTGCACCAAAGGGCATCCGGTGCTGCCGGCGCGTGCTCACGTGCCGGCTACCCATGGACCGGCCACGTCGGGTTGCCGCGCAGGATCGATCAGCATCAGCAGTACGAGCGAACGGCCCCGCAGTGGATAGTCGCTCTGTGCGCCGAGCCGCTGCGGCCGGAGCGGATCTGGCTCGACCGCCGTGTCGACGACGCGCAACCAGCTGTCACCGGCGTGAAAGACCGGCAGCCGGAACGGGATATCCTCATGATGAGCGTTGCAGAGCACGAGGAAGCTGTCATCACGGACCACGTTGCCGCGGCGGTCGGTACGTTCGAGCGCGGCGCCGGAGAAATACGCGCCGAGGCAGCGCGCGAAGCCCTGCGTCCACTCGGTGTCCGTCATCTCCTGGCCGTCGGGCCGGAGCCAGGCGACTTCCTTGACGCCACCGGCGACGGTGCGCTGCTGCAGGAAGCGGCGCCGCCTGAAGACCGGATGCCGGCGGCGCAGATGCACGAGGCTCGCGATGAACTGCAGAAGATCGCCGGCCTCCACGCCGAGATTCCAGTCGAGCCACGAGGTCTCGTTGTCCTGGCAGTAGGCGTTGTTGTTACCTCTCTGGGTGTGCCCGAACTCGTCGCCGGCAAGCAGCATCGGCACGCCCTGCGACAGCAGCAGGGTCGCGATCATGTTGCGCTTCTGGCGCGTCCGGAGCCGCAGGATGTCGGCATCGTCGGTCGGACCTTCGGTGCCGCAGTTCCACGACGCTTCATCGGCCCGTCCGTCGCAGTTCTGCTCGCCGTTCGCCTCATTGTGCTTGCTGTTGTAGCTGACGAGGTCGTGCAGCGTGAAGCCATCGTGTGCGGAGATGAAGTTGATGCTCGCGTGCGGCTTCCGCCCGCTGGTCTCGTACAGGTCGGACGAGCCCGTCAAACGCTTTGCGAAGTCGCCGATCAGCCCGCCGTCACCCTTCCAGTAGGCGCGCATGGTATCGCGATACTTGTCGTTCCATTCGTTCCAGCCGGGCGGGAAGTTGCCGACCTGGTAGCCACCGGCGCCGACGTCCCATGGTTCCGCGATCAGCTTCACCTGGGATAGCACGGGATCCTGGCCGATGGTGTCGAAGAACGAGCCCAGGCGGTCGACCTCGAACAGCTCGCGGGCGAGCGCCGAAGCGAGATCGAAGCGGAAGCCGTCGACGTGCATCTCCAGCACCCAGTAGCGCAGGCTGTCCATGATGAGCTGCAGCACGCGCGGTTGCTGCAGGTTGAGCGTATTGCCGCAGCCTGTGAAGTCCAGGTAGTAACGGCCGCTGTCCGCGGCCAGGCGGTAGTAGGAGGCGTTGTCGACACCGCGGAAACTGAGCGTGGGGCCCAGATGATTCCCCTCGGCCGTGTGGTTGTAGACCACGTCGAGGATCACCTCGATGCCGGCCGAATGGAGGGTCTTCACCATGGTCTTGAACTCGCTCATGCTGCCGGTCGCGCTGTAGCGCATATCGGGCGCGAAGAAGCCGATGGTGTTGTAGCCCCAGTAGTTGCGCAGGCCGCGCGTAACCAGGTGCCGGTCGTCGACAGACGCGTGCACGGGCATGAGCTCCACGGCCGTGACGCCCAGGTGCAGCAGGTGGTCGATCACCGGTGCCGTCGCCATGGCGGCGTAGGTGCCACGCAGCTCCGGGCGCACCTCCGGGTGGCGCATCGTGAAGCCGCGAACGTGCAGTTCGTAGATCACGGTGTCGTGAAAGGGCACGCGCGGTGGACGGTCGTCACCCCAGGTCGGATCGACCACGCGGCACTTCGGCATGCCGGCCGCGTTGTCACGGCGGTCGAACGACAGGTCCGCCTTCGGGTGGCCGATGCGGTATCCGAAGTGCGCGTCGCTCCAGAGCAGGTTGCCCTGGATATGCTTCGCATAGGGGTCGATCAGCAGTTTGTGCGGATTGAAGCGGTGGCCACACGCAGGATCGTAGGGGCCGTGAACACGGTAGCCATACAACAGCCCGGGCCGGGCCTCGGGGAGGTATGCGTGCCAGGCCTCTTCGGTGCGCTCCCGGGGCTGCACGCGCTGCAGCGCGGGCCGGCCGGCCGGATCGAAGATGCACAGCTCGACGCGAGCAGCATTGGCCGAGAACAACGAGAAATTGACGCCCTCGCCATCCCAGGTCGCGCCGCGCGGGTACGGCTGCCCCGGCCAGACAGTCGTGATTGGCACGCTGCCCGCTCTGCTGGTCCCGGTTCGGGTTCTCATGGCCGCCATCCATCCCCTCAGCCGCTGGCGGCGAGCAGGCTCGTCAGCGGCAGAGGCGCCCAGTCGGGGCGGTTCTGCAACTCATAGCGCAACTCGTACAGCGCCTTCTCCGATTCGAACAGATCGAGGAGCGGACGCATCGGTGCCAGTTCGGCGTAAAGCCCGGCGCGGCGCGCCACGCCATCGTAGACGCACAGGAATGTGTCGCGCACCTGCTGCTCCCACCCGGCGAGTTCGGGCGCGACCTGAACACGGTCGTCAACCGACAGCGAAGTGCAGCGCTCGAGGGCAGCCTGCCGCGCATAGGCAAAGGAGCGCAGCATGCCGGCGACGTCGCGCAGCGGTGAGATCTTCGCGCGGCGCGCCTCCGGAGAGCGTGCCGGCTCGCCCTCGAAGTCGACGATGATGAAATCGTTGCGTTTCACGAGCACCTGCCCCAGATGATAGTCGCCGTGGTGTCTGATCTTGAGGCCGACCGGGATCGCGGCCGGAGGCGCGTCCGCATTGCCGCACGCCATGGCACGCAGGCGCCGTTCGAGCACTGGTCGCCGCGAGAGAAGTTCCGCAGCGCCGGGGCGTACTGCCTCGGGCAGGCGCTCCGTATCGGAGAGCAGCCGGGCCGTGGCTTCCAGCTCCGACAGCACGCTCGCGCACCATGTCTCGAGGTCCGCCGCAGTAATCGGCTCCGCCTTGAATGCCGGGTCCTCCGTCGGCGTCGCGAAGGCTGCGTGCAGCTCTGCGGTGCGTGTCGCGAGTGTTGCGACCAGCGCGAGATAGGCACCGTGCACGTCCTGCAGTGCGCGCGGATCACGTGCGCGGTCTTCCAGGAAGCGAACGAGATAGTTGATCGTATAGTCCCAGCCGTCGCCCTGATTGGCGACGAAGCCCTGCAGGAGACCGAGCGTATACACGGTGCCGTCGTCGCCGCGGAACTCCACCGCGCCGGCAAGCGGCACGACGTTGTCGAAACGCGCGACTTCGGTCAGGAACCGGCCGATCTCGAGTTCGTTGCTCTGTCCAGAATGAATCCGGCGGTACAGCTTGAAGAACAGCTTGTCGCCGATGCGCAGCGTGGTATTGCTGCTCGGCGTACGCAGGACGGTGACTGGCAGGTCCGCGGCCGCATCACCGCGCAGCTCCGCATACGCGCGCGTGGCCGTAAAGACGAGCTCGCCGTCGTGCCCGCGGCAGCGCATGCCCGCGCCAACGGCCTCGACGATCGAACGGCCGAAGTGATCGTCCGCCGCGGCCTCGGCGAGCACCCCGACCATGGCCTGCTGGCGCACCCGGGCGACGGTGGCGGACTGCAGCTTCGCCCACCGGGCCGGGTCCGCGTCCTCGAAGAATATGATCAGGGGCAGCAGGTAACGGCTCGGCCCGTCCGGGGTGGCGACATCGATCCAGGCGTATTGCTGCATCTGCTGCAATCAGGAGGCTTCG
>CAYWMY010000305.1:0-3695 GCA_964459405.1 uncultured Steroidobacteraceae bacterium
ATCTACGACGAGTTGAACGATTGACCCGTCGGCGGACGGCCCGGATTCCGTCACGCATGCGGGGACCGGCCGGCGCGACGCATGCCCGCAACCGGCTGAAGCCGCTCGCGATCATGGATCTGGCGCGATCACCTCGATGTGGAAATCCTCGTGCTGCCACGCGTTGCGCTGCGGCCAGAAGATCGTGAAGTCGATGCATTGCCCCGCGCGCAACCCGCCGACGGGCAACCGCACGTGGTGCCCGAGACCCCAGTCCTCCGTCGCCAGGTCGCTGCAGGACTGCCAGCCGTCCGTTCCCGAATGCAGCAGCGCGGGCTCCGGCAACAGCGCCCGGACCTCGGAGCCCGCGGTCACCTGGCGAACGCGATGCTGCGGCCGCCACAACACGTAATCCAGCCGCGGGCGTCTGGCGCGATAACGCTCCCAGGTACGCGCCGGCCGATCATCCGGCGCGCCGAGTTTCGAACTGACCGCGAGCTTCACAAACTCGGCGTGAGCCCAGACGAGTGGCATCGCTGCGCCGCTCGGCCTGCCCGGCTCGAGGCCGCGTCCGGGAATGGCCGCGCTGTCCCAGACCTGTTCGGGAATCAGGCCACCGCGTCCCGTCATGAGGCTCATGGTCCGCAGAAAAGGTGCCACGGGCTCGCCCGCCAGCAGCGCGAAATGACCCCGCTCGCCCACCAGCAACGGCCAGCCGCGTCCGCGACCGACACCATCGAAGGGCGCACCGTCATCGTGCTCGCCATAGCCATCGCCGTTGTAGCGATGCCAGACCGGACCCTGCGGTGTCTCGCTCTTCAGCAGTGCGTCGATGGCCCGCACGCTCGCGGTCAGGTGCGGGTCAGCCGCATCGCGCAGCCCGAATCTCGCGATCTGCAGGCAGTCGATGGCGAGCTGTTCACCGGCCACGAGTGCGGGATCCGGCGCGCGATTCCTGATCCGCACGTACTCGCGCGCGACACCGCCGTGAGCGAGCACGCCACGCGGCGCGATGCGCATGTAGTAGCCTGGCACCTGCAGCCTGCGCGCCAGCGCACTGCCCTGCACCCAGGTCCACTCTTCGATGCTGGCGTTCCAGGCGTCGGCAAGCATCAGTGCGCATTCCCGGGCGCGGCCGCGGAGGAACCGGCTACCTTCGACCAGCGCGGCGATCGTGACGGCGAGCGTGAAGGTATTGATGCCCGCGTCTTCCTCCCATCGGTCCTGGCAGGTCACAGGGCCTTCGCGTGCGATGAACTGCAGCGCACGGCGCACCATGTCCTCGACCCGGATGCCGTCGAGCGCCCCGCGGTCCGCAAGCATGGCCGCGAGCAGCACCGGAAAAGCGGCCTGGTCGAGCTGGATGCCGTGCCAGAACGGCTTGCCACCGAGCCACTGATTCTGCAGCCAGTGTCCGTCGGCCTGCTGGGTCGCGATCAGGTAGGTCAGAATGCTGCGCGCATCCGCGAGGCAGCCGAGCGCGATCAGGGCGCCGGCGGTCTCCACGAGATCGCGCGCCCAGACCAGGTGATAACCGCCGCGGCTCTCGTTCGCCTCGCCCCAGGGCACGGCGAGGCTCGCAACGAAGGCCCCGGGAAACGTGCGGTCCTCGTGGACCTTGATGACCGCTGCCGAGCGCCGGATCAGCGCCGCGATCGATGGCTCGACACTGTCGAAACCCTGCGGCACTTCGACGCTCGCGAGCCACCGCCGCCAGACCGAGCCCCAGGGTTCCCTCGCGCGGCAGCGCCGCCATGAGGGCCACCTGACCCGGACCCGCGGCTGCGTACTGCCAGCTCATCCGGCCATTGCGCCTGAAATCCTGCCAGCCATCACTTTCACCGACGCAGCCGACGGAGCGGCCGAGCAGCGCCGCGCACCCGTTGCGGTCGGCCGCCACGAGAGCCAGCGCAAACGGCCCCTGCGCGGCCCAGAGCACGGGGCGGCCTTCCCAGTCCCCGGCCCAGGCACAATTGCGCGTTGCGTCGCCACCCAGGCGTGGCGCCGCGAGGACGTGCAGCCGCAGCGCGGCGTCGCCGTCCAGCCGGAACGCCAAGACGTTCGGCGCGTCCCGGTGCGTGATCCCCAACGCACTGCGGGTGCGGGGAACGTTCGACCGGCTGCCACACGCCTGAGCGCACTCGCGCGGAACGACACGCACGGCACGCGCCCTCCGATCGTCGGCAACGCCTGCCGCTTGGCTCGCGACGCCGTGTAGTCCATCATCCACGCCCTGGATCACAGCATTTCCGGCCGTGTGGTCCCGCTTGTGCGTGCCCGCAGCCCGCAGGACGCGTTTCATCCGAATTTCGAGAGAAGACGAGAGAAGAAAGTCATGGAAAGCATGCCGCCGATCATCATGTCCAGCGTCGACCAGGATCGCCTGGATCAGCTGCTCAGCTCGAAGGACTACCGGCACTTGCCGGGCATCGATGCGCTCAAGAGCGAGATCGACCGCGCCAGGGTGGTGGAGCCGTCGAAGGTGCCGCCTGATGTCGTGACCATGAATTCCACCATCCGCTTCGCCGATGACGCGAGCGGCGCGGAGTTCACGCTCACGCTCGTGTACCCGAAGGACGCGGGCCCCGCGGACCGGATCTCGGTGCTGGCGCCGGTGGGCAGCGCCCTGCTCGGACTGTCGGTGGGCCAGTCGATCGTGTGGCGGGTTCCGGGCGGACGCGAGCTGAATCTTCGTGTGCTCGAGGTCGTGCGCCAGCCCGAGGCGAAGGGGGAGTATCACCGTTGAGCGCGGACCTCCGCGAATGCGCGCAGTCGCCGCAGCGGGATCGGCACCTCAGCGGCCACGCCGCGCACGACACCTGACCCAGGCGGCCACTGCGATCGCCGTGGCCGGCAGCCAGACCCACAGGAATTCGCTCTGCAGGATGGCGGCGATGCCGGTCGTGCGCAGCAGATCGGGTTCCAGGGGCACCACCCTGAGCGGTCGCCACGGGAAGAAGAACCGCTCGTTCGACAGCGGGATGAAGAAGCCCACGCCCTTGCCGCCGTTCGTCAGCGCATCGAGGATCCCGTGCGACACCGTGGCGAGGGCGAACACCGCCGCCAGCCTGATCCGGTCGGGTGCGGCCGCGGCGCCTTGCCCGCGCATGAGCCAGGCCCCGGCCACACCAGCGAGCGCCGCGAACAGCAGCGAGTGAGTGAACCCGCGGTGGCCGAGCGGATGCGCATAGGGAATGCCGAACACATCGGCGATGAGATCGACATCCGGCACCACCGCGAGCAGCACGAGAGCCGCATACAGCGCATGGCGCGGCACTCCGGCGGGCGCCAGCGGTGCGAGCAGGATCCCGACATAGGCGTGCGTGAATGCCGTGGCCACGGCCGGCGCGCTCAGCGCGACTCGATCGTCCCGCCGCCCAGTGCGACGTACAGCGCGACCAGGTTTTCGAGTTCGGCGCGCCGCACCACGAGCAGCGCCTGCTCCGCGGCGAACAGGTTACGCTCGGCGTCGAGCACCTCGAGATAACCCACGACGCCCTCGCGATAGCGCGTGCGCGCGAGAGCCGCGAGCTGGCGCTGCGCCTGCGTGGCGCGCTCCTGCGCCGCGACCTGGTCCGCGAGATGGCGGCGGCCCGCGAGTGTGTCAGCCACCTCCTGGAACGCCGTCTGCACCGTGCGTTGATAGGTCGCGATGGCGATCCGCTCGCGCGCCTTCGCGGTCGCGACCTCGGCACGCCCGCGGCCGAAGCGGAAGA
>CAYWMY010000306.1:0-3660 GCA_964459405.1 uncultured Steroidobacteraceae bacterium
ATGCAGGTGTTCTGCGCCTGGTCCTCCTTGAGGATGTCGGCCTGCACGGTGCCGCGCACCTGCGACAGCGCCTCGCAGCGCAGCCGCGCGTGCTCCTCGGCCGTCAGCACGAGCTCGCCCCGCAGGTTGCTGCCGATCAGCTCCTCGCTGGTCAGGCCCAGCAGCGCCAGACCCGCGCCGTTGTGGCCCTCGGGCAGCTCACCGTTGTAGACCGGCATGGTGACACCGGCCGCCGTGCGCGCGGCCTTCAGCTCCGCGAGCTTCGCCTCGGCGGCGGCCCAGCGGTCCGATTTCCTGAGGAACGCCTCGACGTGCTGGTCGATCGCGGTGTTCATGAACATCGCGAGGATCATCGGCGCCGGACCGTTGATGGTCATGGACACCGAAGTCGTCGGCGCACACAGATCGAAGCCCGAGTAGAGCTTCTTCATGTCGTCGAGCGTCGCGATCGACACGCCGGAATTGCCGGTGCGGCCGTAGATGTCGGGCCGCAGGTCCGGATCCTCGCCGTAGAGCGTGGTCGAGTCGAAGGCCGTCGACAGGCGTGTCGAGGACTGACCGCGCGCGAGGTAGTGGAAGCGCCGGTTCGTGCGCTCGGGCGTGCCCTCGCCCGCGAACATGCGCGTCGGGTCCTCGGCCTCGCGGCGATACGGATAGACGCCGCCCGTGTAGGGATAGTGGCCCGGCAGGTTCTCGGTCAGCACGAACCGCAGGATCTCCGACCAGTCCTGCGCCTTCGGCACCGCGACTTTCGGCACCTGGCTGCCGCTCAGCGTCTCGGTGTAGTTGTCGCCCGTGACGTCCTTGCCGCGCACCTTGTAGGAATAGTGCTCGCCGCTGACCTCGGCAACGCGCTTGGGCCAGGCCTTGAGTTCGCCGATGCCCTCGGACCCGATCTCGTCGAGCGCGCGGTTGTAGGCGCTGCGCAGCTCGCGCAGCGTGCCGTCACTGCCGGCCTCGAGGTCGACGCCCGGCGCATCCAGCGCGACCTCGGCATAGCGGTCGAGCGGCGCCGGCAGCGCGGGGTCGTGCAGCGCGCGCAGCGATTCATACAGGCCCTGTGCGCGGCGCGCCGCCGCACAGCGCGTGGCGACCTCGTCGCGCACACGCCGGCCGTTGCCCGAGATCTCGGCCAGGTAGCGCACGCGCGGGCCGGGAATCAGCGCCTCGCGCGAGGTGAACTCGGTCGGACCGACGTCGGTGACCACCCACCGCGAAGGCCCGCCGGCCAGATCGAGGTGCCGGCAGATCGCCTGGAACAGGCGGTTCACACCCGGATCGTTGAAGCGGCTCGCGATGGTCGGGTAGACCGGCACTTCCTCGTCGGGGATGCGCAGCCGGTCCGGATGATTGCGGCGCCACTGCTTGCGCACGTCGCGCAGCGCGTCCTCGGCGCCGCGCTTCTCGAACTTGTTGAGCACGATCATGTCGGCGAAGTCGAGCATGTCGATCTTCTCGAGCTGGCTCGCCGCGCCGTACTCGCTGGTCATCACGTAGATCGGCAGATCCACCAGGTCGACGATCTCGGTGTCGCTCTGGCCGATGCCCGCGGTCTCCACCACGATCAGGTCGAAGCCCGCGAGCTGGTACAGGTCGATCACGTCGCGCAGCACCGCGGAGGTCGCGAGGTTCTGCCGGCGGGTCGCGAGCGAGCGCATGTAGATGCGCTGCGAGCCCAGGCTGTTCATGCGGATGCGGTCGCCGAGCAGCGCGCCGCCGGAGCGGCGCCGCGTGGGATCGACGGCCACGACCGCGATGTTGCGGTCCGGGAAGTGGCGCACGAAACGCTGCAGCAGCTCGTCGTTGAGCGAGGACTTGCCGGCGCCGCCCGTGCCCGTGATGCCGACCACCGGCGCACGGCGCGTGGTACGCGCCAGCGCGCGCTGCACCTGGTCGCGGATCACGCCGGCGCCCGCGTCACCCTCCTCGATCGCGGTGATGGAGCGCGCAAGCTGCTGCGGATCGCCGGGATTCAGCGGCCCGAACGCAAACTCGGGCTTCTGCGCCGAGTGCACGCGCCGGAACACGTCGTCGATCATGCCCGCCAGGCCGAGCTGCCGCCCGTCTTCCGGCGTGTAGATCTTCTCGATGCCGTGGCGCTCGAGCGCCGCGATCTCGTCGGGCGAGATCGTGCCGCCGCCACCCACCACGACGCGGATGTGCCCCGCGCCGCGCTCGCGCAGCACGTCCACCATGTAGGCGAAGTATTCGTTGTGGCCGCCCTGGTAGGAGCTCACGGCGATGCCGTCGGCGTCCTCCTGGATCGCCGCGCGCACGATGTCATCGACGGAGCGGTTGTGTCCGAGATGGATGACCTCGGCGCCCCTGGCCTGCAGCAGGCGGCGGATCATGTTGATGGCCGCGTCGTGACCGTCGAACAGCGACGCCGCCGTTACGAAGCGGAGCGGCAGGCCCGCTTGCGGGGAATCGTCGGTCGTGGCGTCGGCACCGGTGCCGACGGCGATGGCCGGGTTGCGCATGCGCGGAAACCTTTCGTGGGTTGGGCTTCCCGGCGGTCGTACTGCCGGGTATGATAGGTTACTGATGAGTATAGTGCGAACCTGCAGGGCTCGGCAACCGCACCGGAGCGCGCACCCCGGAGCTGCCCCCGCCACGGGTGCGGACTGGCCGGGCCGCCCCTGCCCGACCCACTGAGGACGCCTTGGCCCGCCGCGACATCCGACGCCGTGCCCCGCTCCAGGCCGCCCGCATCGAATCGCCCTGGCAGCAGGAGCGCGCGCGCGCGGAACAGCGCGCCATCAAGCGCGACGCCGTGATCCTGACGGCCGCGCGAGCCTTCCGCGAGCGCGGCTATCACAACACCTCGCTGGACGACATCGCGGCACGGCTGTCCGTCACCAAGCCGACCCTGTACCACTACGTGACCGGCAAGGAGCAGATCCTGTTCGAGTGCTTCCGCACGGGCCTCGACCTGATCCGCGCCGCATTCGTCGAGGTGCAGGGCAGCCGCGCGACGGGACGCGAGCGCCTGATGCTCGTGCTGCGCCGCTATCTCGAAGCCGTGACCTCGGATTTCGGCTGGTGCATGGTGCGCGCCGAGGACCAGGATCTCGGCGCCGAGATGAGCCGCCAGATCGGCGCACTCAAAACGGAAATCGACCGCGGCCTGCGCCGTCTCATCGAAGACGGCATCGCCGACGGCTCCATCGCGCGCTGCGACCCCAAGATGGCGGCCTTCGCACTCGCAGGCTCACTGAACTGGATCTCGCACTGGTACCGCGCGGACGACTCGCTGAGTCCCGACGAGATCGCGGACCGGTTCCTCAGTGTGTTCGAGCAGGGGTTGAAGCCGCGGGAGTGAGAGCCTGAAAGACCAGCGCTTCGTCGCTGGCGCGGGCGCCACACTACGCCGGAGTACGCGCGCCTTCGGCGCAATAACCAAGGGCACGACAGCCGGCCGAGGATGTCGCGCCGGGCCAGTTGTGCGTCTGCCCTCGCACTGCGCTGGCGATATCCTGAACCGCATTCACTTCGGCGCCCTCGAAACACGCGTCGCCATACCGTGTGCAGACCCACGCCGCGATGCGGCCACCTCCCGGCCGCATCCCCGCCGCGAACCCGTCGATCCCGAGCGCTGCGCGATGCTCAGACGTACTTCGGCTTGCGCTTGCCGAGGAAGGCCTGGATGCCCTCCTGGCC
>CAYWMY010000307.1:0-2676 GCA_964459405.1 uncultured Steroidobacteraceae bacterium
CGTGGTCGTCACGCTGGCGATGACCTTGTTCGCGTCATGGGCGTGGGGTTTCACGATCAACCGCGTGTCGCTGTTCGCGCTGATCTTCTCGATCGGCATCCTCGTCGACGACGCGATCGTCGTGGTCGAGAACATCCACCGCCACCGCCAGCTCAGCAACGCGCCGCTCGCCGAGATCATCCCGCGCGCGGTCGACGAAGTGGGCGGACCGACCATCCTCGCGACGTTCACGGTCATCGCCGCACTGCTGCCGATGGCTTTCGTCTCGGGCCTGATGGGGCCCTACATGAGCCCCATTCCGATCAACTCCAGCATGGGCATGATGATCTCGCTGGCCGTGGCGCTGGTCTTCACACCCTGGCTGTGCCGCCGGCTGCTGGGATCCACGACCGCTCAGGCGCATGCCAGGCATGGCGAGCCCTCCGCGGTCGACCAGCACATCGCGCGGCTCTTCGACCGTCTGGTGCGGCCCTTCCTCGGCGGCGGGGACGCGCGCCGCCATCGCCACGCGCTCTATCTCGGCGTGCTCGCCGCGATCGTGCTCGCGGTCGGCCTCGTGGTCGTGAAGCTGGTCGTGCTGAAGATGCTGCCCTTCGACAACAAGTCGGAGTTCCAGGTCGTCGTGAACCTGCCGGAGGGTACGACGGTCGAGACGACCTCGCGTGTGCTCGGTGAGATCGCGGCCGAGATCGCGCGCGTCCCGGAGGTGACGGACTACCAGGCCTACGCCGGTACCTCGGCACCGATCAACTTCAATGGACTCGTGCGCCAGTATTACCTGCGCCAGAGCCCCGAACTCGGTGACCTGCAGGTAAACCTCGTCGACAAGCATCATCGCGACCGGCAGAGCCACGAGATCGCGCTCGCCGTGCGTCCGTCGCTGGCGGCGATCGGCCGCCGCCATGGTGCCTCCGTGCAGGTCGTCGAAGTGCCGCCCGGGCCGCCGGTGCTCGCTCCGCTGGTCGCGGAAGTCTACGGCCCCTCCTACGAGGAACAGCGGCGTGTCGCGGCGCTTCTGCGCAAGTCCTTCGACGCGACGCCCGACATCGTGGACACCGACGACAGTCTGGAGGCTCCGGCGCGGCGGCTCGTGGTCGAGATCAACCGCGAGCGCGCGGCCCTGCTCGGCGTGAGCCAGAGCCAGATCGCGGCCGCGATCGCCACGGCGCTGGGCGGCAGCGATGTCGCCTATGTGCACGCGGGGCGCGAGCGCGATCCGATCCCGATCCGCGTCGAGCTGCCGGTCGCGGACAAGGCCGATGCCTCGTCGCTGCTGCTGCTGCGCGTGCGCGGCAGCGGCGGCACCACGGTGCCGCTCGCGGACCTCGTGGAACTGCGCGAGACACACTGGGACGGCGCGATTCACCACAAGGACCTGCTGCCCGTGGTCTACGTCACCGGCGACATGGCGGGCCGTCTCGACAGCCCGCTGTACGGCATGTTCGACCTCGTGGGCAGCCTCGGCGACCGTCTGCCCGACGGCACCGCACTCGAGCAGCGCTTCATCAGCCAGCCCGAGGATCCGAACCGCGTGGCGCTGAAGTGGGACGGCGAGTGGCAGATCACCTACGAGACCTTTCGCGACATGGGGCTCGCGTACTCGGTGGGGCTCGTGCTGATCTACCTGCTGGTCGTGGCGCAGTTCCGCTCCTACGCGCTGCCACTCATCATCATGGCCCCGATTCCGCTGACCATCATCGGTGTGATGCCGGGGCACGCCCTGCTGGGTGCGCAGTTCACCGCGACCTCGATGATCGGCATGATCGCGCTCGCCGGCATCATCGTGCGCAACTCGATCCTGCTCGTGGACTTCATCGAAACCGAGGTTGCCTCGGGCAGCAGCCTCGAGGATGCGGTGGTGCGCGCCGGCGCCATCCGTGCGCGGCCGATCGCGCTGACGGCGCTCGCGGCGATGATCGGCGCGATGTTCATCCTCGACGACCCGATCTTCAACGGGCTCGCGGTCTCGCTGATCTTCGGCATCTTCGTCTCGACGTTGCTGACGCTGCTCGTGATCCCGGTGCTGTTCTACGCCTGGCAGCGCCGTCGTTCGGCGGGCACTGTCACGGAGGAGTAAACCTGCATGGCTCACATCGCGATCATCGGGGCCGGCGTCGGTGGTGTTCCCTGCGCCTACGAGCTGCGCCGCCGGCTCGGCAAGCAGCACCGCATCACGTTGCTCGGCTCCTCGCCATTCTTCGAGTTCACGCCGTCCAATCCCTGGATAGCAGTCGGCTGGCGCACGCGCGAGAAAACGCGCGTCGAGCTGCGCGACCCGCTCGAGTCGAAGGGCATCCAGTGGCTGCCCGAGTCCGTGACGGCCATCGACGCCGACGGCAACGAGCTGGCGCTGCAGAGCGGGCATCGGCTGCGTTACGACTATCTCGTGATCACGACGGGCCCCGCGCTCGCCTTCGACGAGGTGCCGGGTCTGGGCCCGGCGGGCTTCACGCAGTCGATCTGCACGCACGAGCACGCCGCGCGGGCCTGGGAGCGCTATCAGGAGTTCCTGAAGGCTCCCGGCCCCATCGTGATCGGCGCGGCTGCGGGTGCGAGCTGTTTCGGCCCCGCCTATGAATTCGCGATGATCGTCGACGCGGACCTGCGCCGGCGCCGTCTGCGCGACCTGGTGCCCATGACCTACGTGACCAGCGAGCCCTACATCGGCCACATGGG
>CAYWMY010000307.1:2686-3639 GCA_964459405.1 uncultured Steroidobacteraceae bacterium
TCTGGGCGGCGTCGGCGACAGCAAGGGCCTCATGGAGACGGAGCTGCGCCAGCGCCACATCAAGTGGATCACCAACGCGAAGATCACGCGGGCGACCGCGGAGGCCGTGCACGTGACCGAGTTCGACGACGACGCAAAGCCGAGGAAGGAGCACGTGCTGGCGCAGCGCTTCGCGATGATCCTGCCCGCGTTCAGGGGCGTCGATGCCGTGGCGTCCGTGGCCGGGCTGTGCAATCCGCGCGGCTTCGTGCTGATCGACGAATTCCAGCGCTCGAAGCAGTACCGCAATATCTTCTCGGCGGGCGTCTGCGTGGCGATTCCGCCCGTCGAGCCCACCCCGGTGCCGACGGGCGCGCCGAAGACCGGCTACATGATCGAGTCGATGGTCAGCGCGATCTGCGCCAACATCGCAGCCGACCTCGAGGGCTCGCCGGCCGAGGCGCGCGCGACCTGGAACGCGATCTGCCTCGCCGATTTCGGCGACACCGGTGCGGCTTTCGTGGCGCTGCCCGAGATTCCCCCGCGCAACGTGACCTGGGCGAAGACTGGCAAGTGGGTGCACGTCGCGAAGATCGCCTTCGAGAAGTACTTCCTGCACAAGGTGCGTACCGGTTCCATCGCGCCGGTCTACGAGAAGTACGTGCTGAAGGCGCTCGGCATCGTGTCGCTGCGCGAGCTCCGCCGGTGATCCGGATGCGCTTCCTGGCGCGACTGTGCGGTGCCGCCGTGGCTGCCGGTGCGCTGTGGCCGGCGGTGGCTCCGGCCGAGACTCTGCAGCAGGCCTGGCGCGCGGCGCTCGAGCGTGATGCGGCCTTCGCCGCGGTAGCGCTCGATGCGCAGTCGGCGAGCGAGCAGCTGCGCGCGGCGCGCGGCGCGCGCTGGCCCAGCCTCACGGCTGAGGGCAGCTATCTGCGCTTCAACGAGGCCCCCGCCTTCGATATCGCGACGCCTGA
>CAYWMY010000308.1:0-3633 GCA_964459405.1 uncultured Steroidobacteraceae bacterium
GCGACGATGCCGTGCTGTCGCTGCTGCGTGACAAGGCCGCGCAGTTCTACCTCGCGGATGCCGACTGCCCGGTGCGCTACGAGCCCTCGGGCGAGGATTTCCTCTCGCCGTGCCTCGCCGAGGCGGACTTCCTGCGCCGCGTGCTCGCGCCGGCCGAGTTCGCCGCGTGGCTGCGGGACTTCCTGCCCGGCATTCCGCGCAGCAGGCAGCCGTGGCTCGCGCCGGGCATCGTCACCGACCGCAGCGATCCGAAGCTCGCGCACATCGACGGTCTCAACCTGAGCCGCGCATGGATGCTGCGCGGAATCGCAGCCGGCTTGCCTCAAGGCGATGCGCGCCGCGCCGCGCTGCTCGCCGCGGCGGAAGAGCACGCGGCTGCCGCCCTGCCCGCCGTGACCGGCGAACATTACGAAGGCGGCCACTGGCTCGGTACCTTCGCGGTCTACCTGCTCAGCGCCGGCGGCGGAGAATCTTCCGGAACACCCTGAGGGCGTTGTCACGCATCATCGCGCGGTGCGACGCCGGTCGCATCGCGGGTGGCGTCCGGCGCGGCGAGCTCGATGAGTTCGTAGCGCTGGCCACCGATCGCCACGTCCTCGCCGATCCCGGCGCCGATCAGGGATTCCGCCGCCGGTGACACCCAGCTCACCAGACCTCGCGCAGGGTCGGCTTCGTCCTCGCCGACGATGGTGATCGTGCGCGTCGCGCCGTCCGCCGCGCGCAGCGTCGCGGTGACCCCGAAGCGCATGGCCTCCGGCACCGTAGCGACGGTCACCGGCCGGGCGCTCGCCTTGCGCGCCCGCCAGTAGCGCACGCCGCGCTCGAGGCCGGCGAGCGCGGCGGCGTCGTGGGTCCCGGCGGCGGCACGGCCCGCCCCGGCGGCGTTTTGGCTGCATCTCGCGACGACCGCGGCAGCTGTGCTCGGTCTCACGGTTCTGGCGAGCGGGCCCGCGCCGGCGCTTGCGCAGACCGCCGCAGGCACGGTGATCCGCAATATCGCCGCGGTGCGGTTCAGCGGCGCCGGGGGCCAGCCTGAGATCATCCACACCAACGAGGCGAACCTCACGGTGCTGCCGCCACCGTCGCGCGCGACGCTGCGACTGCTGCGTGCAGCGACGGGGGCGAACGCGAGCGCCGACTCGATCCTGGCATCGGCCTCCGTCACGCAATGCCTCGGCGCGAACGGCAGCGAGATGCTGCCGCCGCCGTCGCTGCCGGGCGGCGCTCCACTCGACCCGCAGCAGCCGCTGACGCTGGTTGCGACCACGGTCGTGCATGGCGGCGAGCCGCTGTACTTCCTGTTGCATGACACCGACCAGAACCTCGACTCCACCACCGTCGACACGGCAGATGTCACCGTGACCTCGGCGAGTGGCGACATCGAGCAGCTGCGACTTCTCGAGAGCGGACCCGACAGCGGCGAGTTCATCGGCTACATCCAGACCCGCGCCGCCGCGGCGAACGCCGGCGATTGCGAACTGCAGGTCGAGCGCAACTCGAGCCTCGAGTCCGCCTACGCCGATCGCAGCGATCCCGCCGACACGGCGCGTGCCGGTGCGCTCGTCGATCCGTTCGGCCTCGTATTCGACGCGCGTACCGGTGCGCCGGTGGACGGCGCGCGCATACGGCTCGTCACGGCGGGCGGCACGTCGGCGCAGGTGTTCGGCGACGACGGCATCAGTACCTACCCGGCCGAGATGGTCACCGGCCAGCCGGTCACGGATTCGGGCGGCACCGTCTACCACTACGCGGCGGGCCTGTTCCGCTTTCCGCTGGTTGCGGCGGGCACCTACCGACTCGAAGTCGTGCCGCCGCTCGGCCATGCCTTCCCCTCGCGGGCGACGGAGGCCGACCTGCAGCAACTGCCCGGCGCCCCGTTCGCGCTGGGCCCGGGATCGGCGGGCGATGTCTTCGTCGTGTCCGGTCCGACGCCGACGAACGTCGACATCCCGCTCGATCCCGCAGGCAGCGCGCTCGTACTGCAGAAGGCCAGCATGAGCGCGGTGGCGGCGGCGGGCGACTTCGTGCAGTACACGCTCAGCCTGCGCAACGCGGGCACCACAAGCGCCTTCACCGGCGTCACGATCGTCGACCGGCTGCCCCCCGGTGTGCGCTATCGCCCCGGTTCGACGCGCCGCGGCGAGCTACGCGCAGCGGATCCCGCTATCAGCGCGGACGGCGGCGTGCTCAGTTTCGCGCTCGCCAGCCTCGCGGCCGGCGAGACCGTGGTGCTGCGCTATGTCGTCGAAGTCACCGTGGCCGCGCGGGGCCCCGAACTCACGAACAGCGCGCAGGCGCATGCCGACGGTGGGGCGCGCTCGAATGATGCGGCAGCCGTGATACAGCTGCGCGAGGAACTGTTCCGCACTCACGCGATTGTCATGGGCCGTGTCGTGGCGGGTGACTGCGAGCATGAAGCGCGTGCGCTGCCGGGCGTCGCGGGCGTGCGCGTCTACCTCGAGGACGGCCGTTACGCGATCACCGACGAGGATGGCAAGTACCACTTCGAGGACGTCACGCCGGGCACGCACGTCGTGCAGCTCGACACCGTGACGCTGCCGGCCGGCCGCGAGGCCCTGCACTGCGCCACGCGCGTGCGTCATGCCGGACGCGCACACTCGCAGTTCATCGACGTGCGCGGCGGTGCCCTGTGGCGCGCCGACTTCGTCATCCCGGCCGCCATCACCGGGCCGGCGCCGAGCCCTGCACCAGCGGCCGCTGCAACGGGCGTGGCGCGGGCACAGGCCGCCGTGAGCCAGGCTCGCGCGACGCGCGCCCCCACGCCGGACTTCACCCTCGAAGAACTCGAGCCCGGCAACCGGTGGCTGTGGCCGGACCCCGGTCGCAACCCGCAACGCCCGCTCCGGCGACGAGCACCGCCATGTCAAGCGTGTGTTCGACCGCGGTCGCGGTCGCGCGTGTCCCGCGCTCGAGCACCGCGTGGCCGAAATTGTTGTATGAGGTGAACTGCCACTGGTATTCGGCGAAGGCGGCCACGGTCGCGGCGTCGAGCGGCCGCGTATTGAGCCGCACCGATGCCGGGTCGTACCACGCGCAGCGATAGACACGCATGCGCACATAGTCGTTGGCGACCGTGCGGGGCACCCGTCCGAATTCGAAGTAGCGCGCCTCTTCGGTCGTCGCGACCAGGTCGGAGTACGTGGGCGCCGCGAGCGCTGCGGCCTCGGAGGCCGCGAGCGCCGTATTCCAGTCGTCCGAGCAGGCCGCGAGATGGTAGGTGGTGACCTGCCCGTAACCGGACGGCACCGGGTCGAGCGCGAAGCCCTCCGGAGTCCGTTGGCGGTCGCTGTAGAGGAGATTGGCGACCTGCAGGTCGGACAACTCCACGGGCCGCGCCGCCTGCGCGGGTGCGCCCGGCGCGGGCACGGACGACTCCCCGCCCCCACCGCAACCGACCAGGACCAGCACTATGCCCCACCAGAACCGCATGAATGGGCCTCCTGCCGGGGTTATCGGCGCGGCCGGCGGCGACTTGAGTCGCCGGGACACCTGAGGGTCGTCGGGCGGTAAACTTAATGGTTTGATCCGGGCCCTCCGGATTGGATGGGGCATGCAACACATCCGCATCCGCGGCGCGCGGACCCACAACCTGAAGAACATCGACCTCGACCT
>CAYWMY010000309.1:0-3626 GCA_964459405.1 uncultured Steroidobacteraceae bacterium
CTGATCCACGACGTCGCCCTGCAGAACCTGCCCGTGACCTTCGCGATCGACCGTGGCGGACTCGTGGGTGGCGACGGAGCGACGCACCAGGGCGCGTTCGACCTCTCGTACCTGCGCGCGATTCCCAACCTGATCCTGATGGCGCCCGCCGACGAGAACGAGTGCCGGCAGATGCTGTACACGGCGGCCACCGCGGACGGACCCGCGGCCGTCCGCTACCCGCGCGGGCAGGGTCCCGGCGTACCGGTCCGCGGCGACATGAGCGCGCTGCCGATCGGACGCGGCGAGATGCGGCGTGAGGGTCGCTCAGGCCTCGCGATCCTGAGCTTCGGCGCGCTGCTCGGCGACGCGGCGACACTCGCGGAGCAGTTCGACGCCACGCTGGCCAACATGCGCTTCATCAAGCCGCTCGATGCGGCGCTGGTCACCGAACTCGCACGCCGGCACGAGGCGCTGATCACGGTCGAGGACAACGCGATCGCCGGGGGCGCCGGCTCCGCGGTGCTCGAGGCGCTGCAGGCCGCGGGGCTGCAGTGTCCGGTGCTGCAGCTCGGCATCCCCGACCGTTTCATCGAACACGGCTCGCGCGAGGAGAACCTGGCCGACGCGGGGCTCGATTTCGCGGGGCTGCTGCGCGCGGTCGAGGGATTCTGGCGACGACCCGCGCAGCAGCGCCGGGTCGTGCCGCTCGGCGCCTGAGCCGCGCCCCGCGGCACACCGGCTGCCGGCACCTCACCCCCGGCGCGTACCGGGAACGGGACGGCGGAGAACCCGGCGGCTATACTCGGCCCAGGTCATCCGATGCGCGGCAGGGCGGGAATCGTCGCGGTGACGTCACGCGCGAATTTTCCGTATCTTCGTTTGTCATAGGAGCGGCACCACGCCGCGAGGACCTGATGATGACATCCACCTCGACCCCGCTTCCGACGACGGCAGCTGAACCGATCGAGGACGTGCAGTCCCATTCGGACACACGCCGCCTGCCCATCAACAAGGTGGGCGTCAAGGACATCTTCCATCCGGTGCGTGTCAAGGACCGCTCGGGCGGCGAGCAGCACACCGTCGCCAACTTCAACATGTACGTGTTCCTGCCACACAACTTCAAGGGCACGCACATGTCGAGGTTCGTCGAGATCCTGAACCGCCACGAGCGCGAGATCTCCGTGGAGTCGTTCCGCGAGATGCTGCGCGAGATGACCGCGCACCTCGACTCGCAGGCGGGCCACGTCGAGATGTCGTTCCCTTATTTCGTCATGAAGCGGGCGCCGATCTCGGGGGTCGAGAGCCTGATGGACTATCAGGCGAGCCTGGTCGGCGAGCACAAGGACGGCCGCACCGAGACCTGGATCAAGGTCGTCGTGCCCGTCACGAGCCTGTGCCCGTGCTCGAAGAAGATCTCCGCCTACGGCGCGCACAACCAGCGTTCGCACGTCACGATCACGGCCCGGATCGCCGAGCACGTGTGGATCGAGGAACTCATCGACATCGCCGAGAAAGAGGCATCCTGCGAGCTCTACGGCATCCTCAAGCGCCCGGACGAGAAGTACGTCACCGAGCGCGCCTACGACAATCCGAAGTTCGTCGAGGACATGGTGCGCGACGTCGCGGCACGCCTGAACGCCGACGACCGCATCCGCGCGTATACGGTCGAATCGGAGAACTTCGAGTCGATTCACAACCACTCGGCCTACGCGCTCATCGAACGCGACAAGGATGCCAGGACGCGCTGAGCCATACGCGTCCGCCGGACGCGCAGCACCGGGGCGCGGCCCCGCCCGAGCCGTGCTGTGCGTGTCTGGTCGGGTCGGTCTCAGCTCGTCGAGGCGATTTCGCCGCCCTGCAGGCGGCTGATCAGCGTCTTCAGGAAGACTTTGTTGAAGCGCAGCTGGCAGGCCGGTGAAGCCTGTTCCAGCAGTGTCGAGCTGACCTGTACGATGGTGGCGCCGGTTGCAGCACGGATCGTGGCCTGACGCCTGGCGCCGCGCACGTAGCTCGTCTCACCGAAGCAATCGCCGACCTCGAGGCGACCAACCTGCCGGCCATTGCGTTCGACCGTCGCAGTGCCGGACACGATCACGTAGAAGCGATCGTCGATCGCCCCCTCGCGCACGATCTCGTCGCCGGCGTCGTACTCGTGCCAGCTGCCGGCACGCATGACTTCCCAGATCTCCGCGGTGGCGAAGTCGTGGAAGAATTTCAGGCGACGCAGCAGCGCGAAACGTTCCTGGCCGTCGAGACGATCGGCCTGGGTCCGCATCTGCGAGTGCACGCGCGCCAGCGCCGAGGCGAACTCGTGCGCGTTGCGGTGGCGCCGGTCCGGATCCTTCTGCATGGCCGTGGCGACGGCATTCTCGAGCTCCTCGGGGATCTCGCGGCGCAGCGTGTGGATCGGCGGGGGTGTCGCGTAGACGATCTGGTGCAGCAGCTTCGCCAGCGTCCCGGCGCGGAATGGCCTGAAGCCCGTCAGCAGTTCGTACATCACCGCACCCAGCGAGTACTGGTCGGAGCGCCCGGTGATCTCGTGGCTCTGGATCTGATCGGGGGACATGTAGCTCGGCGAGCCGGCGATACCTTCGATGCGGGAGATGTCCGCATCCGCCACCAGTGCGATGCCGAAATCGATGATGCGCACGTCGCTGTCCGTCGTGAGCATGATGTTGCTGGGCTTGATGTCCCGGTGCACCACGCCGCGCGAGTGGGCGTAATGCAGCGCCCTCGCGCACTTGAACATGATGCCGACCACGTCGTCCACGGGCAGCAGGTTGTCGGGCCGCGTGTAGGCGGCCAGCGTGCGGGCCCCGTGCACGAACTCGGTCACGACATAATAGATCCCCTCCTCTTCCCCGGCGTCGTAGATCGGCATGATGTTCGGATGCTGCAGCATGCCGACCATGTGCGCCTCGGACAGGAACATCTTGCGCGCGATGCGCGCGCGCTCGGGATCGTCGCCGGTCTCCTTGCGGTAAACCTTGATGGCGACGTCACGCCGATAGTAGGGATCGTGGGACAGGTACACGACACCCGTCGAGCCGCGGCCCACTTCGCGGATCACATCGTACTTGCCGATGCGTTCCAGCGTCGGGACAGGATCACTGCGACGCAACAGTGTGGGATGCGTGGCGCTCAAGGGGCGACTCGATTCTCTCTGTCGGGACAGCGCGGAGGGCGCGCAGCGGTGGCAAGATTA
Source organism: uncultured Steroidobacteraceae bacterium (assembly GCA_964459405.1). GTDB lineage: Bacteria > Pseudomonadota > Gammaproteobacteria > Steroidobacterales > Steroidobacteraceae > CAYWMY01. Next base: position 3,188 of record CAYWMY010000309.1, read on the forward strand.
TTCGGTCAAATCGCAGCCGAACCGTGACGGGCTTCGCGCTTCGCCGGTACTTATGTCACGGGACACGGAAGTGGTCGAAACCGTGACCGGCCTCACCTTCGAGCGCCGCGCCGTCGCAGCGCACGCCCGGCGCCGTCACGATCTCGCCGATGCACGACAGCGGCAGCGGCAGCTGCCGCGCCAGCATGGTGATCGCCGCGCGGTGTTCCGGGGGCACCGTGAACAGCAGTTCGTAGTCATCGCCGCCGCCCAGCGCCAGCGCGCGCTGCTGCGCGCCACCCGCAGTGCGCTGCAGCGCGGCGGACACGGGCAGCGCCGCGCCCTGCAGGTCCGCGCCTGCGCCGCTCGCCTCGCACAGCTTCGCCAGGTCGCCGCCCAGCCCGTCCGAGACATCAATGCAGGCGCTCGCCAGACCGCGCAGCGCCGAGCCCAGCGCCAC
>CAYWMY010000310.1:0-3618 GCA_964459405.1 uncultured Steroidobacteraceae bacterium
TCGTGTCCTGGTACGACAACGAGTGGGGCTATTCCTGCAAGGTGCTGGAGATGGTGCGCGTGATCGCCGGCTGAGTGCCGGCGGGACGGACGATCGCCTTTCACGCAACCCGGGAGAGCCGCATGGCCACAGTCCTCCGCATGGTCGATCTCGACCTGAGGGATAAGCGCGTGCTGATCCGTGAGGATCTGAACGTGCCCGTGCACGACGGCGTCGTGACCAGCGACGCGCGCATCCGTGCCTCGCTGCCGACCATCAAGCTCGCGCTCGAGAAGGGCGCGCGCCTCATGATCGCCTCGCACCTCGGGCGCCCCGAGGAGGGGAAGTTCGATCCGGCGCTGTCGCTCGAGCCCGTGGCCGCGCGGCTGTCCGAGCTGCTGGGCCGCCGGGTGCCGCTCGCGCGCGACTGGCTCGACGGCGTCGCGGTGGCACCCGGCGAGGCCGTGCTGCTCGAGAACGTGCGCTTCCTCAAGGGAGAGAAGAAGGACAGCGAGGAACTCGCGCGCCGCATGGCGGCGCTGTGTGATGTCTACGTGATGGACGCGTTCGGCACCGCCCACCGCGCGGAGGCCAGCACGCACGGCGTCGCGCGCTTCGCGCCGGTCGCCTGCGCGGGCCCGCTGCTCGTCAACGAGCTGGTCGCGCTCGAGACCGCACTCGAGAAGCCGGCCCGTCCGCTGCTCGCGATCGTTGCGGGCTCGAAGGTCTCGACCAAGCTCACCGTGCTCGAGACCCTGCTCGGCAAGGTCGATCAGCTCATCGTCGGCGGCGGTATCGCCAATACTTTCATCGCGGCCGCGGGGCTGCCGGTCGGCAGGTCGCTGTACGAAGCCGAGATGGTCGACATTGCGAAGAAGCTCATCGCGCAGTCGCAGGCGCGCGGCGTCGCGATCCCGATTCCGACCGACGTCATCGTGGCCAAGGAGTTCTCGGCCACGGCGGAGGCCGACGTCAAGCCGGTCGCGGAGGTCCTGCCGGACGACATGATCCTCGATGTCGGGCCGGATACCGCCGAACGCCTGGCCGGGGCCGTCGCTGCGGCCGGCACCGTGATCTGGAACGGCCCGATCGGTGTGTTCGAGTTCGACCAGTTCGGCGAGGGCACCCGGACGCTCGCGAACGCCATCGCGCGTTCGAAGGCGTTCTCGCTCGCGGGTGGTGGCGACACCCTCGCGGCGATCGAGAAATACGGCGTCGAAGAGGGCATTTCCTACATCTCGACGGGTGGCGGCGCCTTCCTGGAGTTCGTCGAGGGCAAGGTGCTGCCTGCGGTCGCGGCGCTGGAGGCCCGCGCCGGGACGTCCTGAGTGGCTTGAGCCGCGACGCCCGCGCTCCCCCGACCGGACCATTCGTGGCGCCTGGGCGCGGCTGGCGCACGGCGGCAGCCTCGTCCCCCTGTGCGGCTGCGCGGGGGGCATAATCGAACCGACCCCGCTGCCGGAGTGACCGCATGCTGAGACGCACCAAGATTGTCGCAACCCTGGGCCCTGCGACGGACGATCCCGTCGTGCTGACCGAAATGATCCGGGCGGGTGTCGACGTGGTGCGTGTGAACTTCTCGCACGGCAGGTTCGAAGACCATGCCGCGCGCATCGGCCGCGTGCGCGAGGCCGCTGAACGCGCCGGGCGCTGCGTCGGCATCCTCGGCGACCTGCGCGGTCCGAAGATCCGCATCGAGCGTTTCGCCGCCGGGCGCGTCGAACTCCGGGAGGGAGACCGGTTCGCGCTCGATCCGTCGATGGATCCGGAGGCCGGCACCGCGACGGCAGTCGGCGTGGCCTATCCGGATCTGCCGCGTGACGTGAGGGAAGGCGACACGCTGCTGCTCAACGACGGCCTCATCGCGCTGCGTGTCACGGGCGTGACGGGCACGCGCATCGACACCCTGGTCACGGTCGGCGGCGAGCTGTCGAACCAGAAAGGGCTCAACAAGAAAGGCGGTGGCCTTTCGGCCGCGGCGCTGACCGACAAGGACCGGGCCGACATCCGCATGGCCGCTGAACTCGGCGTCGACTACCTCGCGGTCTCGTTCGTGCGTTCGGCGGCCGACGTCGAGGAGGCACGGGGCCTGCTCAAGGTCGCGGGCGGCCAGGGCCGCATCATGGCGAAGATCGAGCGCGGCGAGGCCATCCAGAATCTGGAGGACATCGTGCGCGCCTCGGACGCGGTCATGGTCGCGCGCGGCGATCTGGGCGTGGAAGTGGGCTATGCCCAGCTCACGGGGCTGCAGAAGCGCATCATCCAGCTGGCCCGCCGGCACAACCGCATCGTCGTGACGGCGACGCAGATGATGGAATCCATGATCACGAACCCCGTGCCGACGCGCGCCGAGGTCTCGGATGTCGCCAACGCCGTGATGGACGACACCGACGCCGTGATGCTGTCGGCGGAGACCGCGGTCGGCAGACACCCGGTCAAGGTCGTGCAGGAAATGGCGCAGGTCATCACGGGCGCCGAGAAGTGGCATCATTCGCATGCGCGCGAGCGCCACCGCATCACCGGCTACTTCCGCGCCACCGATGAAGCGATCGCCATGGCGGTCATGTACACCGCGAATCACCTGAACGTGAAGGCCATCGTGGCGCTGACCGAGTCCGGCTCGACGACACTGTGGATGTCACGCATCCGCTCGGACATCCCGATCTATGCCTTCACGCGGCAGGACGCCACACGGCGCCGCGTCACGTTGTATCGCGGGGTCTACCCGGTGGCGTTCGACGTGGTGCAGACCGATCCGGAGATCCTGTATCCGACGATCTTCCGCCTGGTGATCGAGCTCGGGCTGGCGCGCGCCGGCGACCTGGTCATCGTGACCAAGGGCGAGCTGACCGGCGTGGCCGGCGGCACGAACTCCATGAAAATCCTCGAGGTCCGAAACTGACATGAGCGTTTCACGTTTCCATGGCACCGACAGCTATGTCGCCACGGACGAACTCAACCTGGCGGTGAACGCCGCCGTCACGCTGGGGCGGCCGCTGCTGATCAAGGGCGAGCCCGGTACCGGCAAGACGCAGCTCGCGCAGGAGATCGCGCGCAGCCTCGGCCTGCAGCTCTTCGAGTGGCACATCAAGTCCACGACCAAGGCGCAGCAGGGCCTCTATGAGTACGACGCGGTCTCGCGGCTGCGTGATTCTCAGCTCGGCGATTCGCGCGTCAAGGACATCGCCAACTACATCGTCAAGGGGATGCTGTGGCGCGCGTTCGACAACGACACGCGGGCCGTGCTGCTGATCGACGAGATCGACAAGGCGGACATCGAGTTCCCGAACGATCTGCTGCGCGAACTCGACCGCATGGAGTTCTACGTCTACGAGACGCGCGAGCTGATCAAGGCGCGGCAGCGGCCGATCGTGATCATCACCAGCAACAACGAGAAGGAGCTGCCCGACGCCTTCCTGCGGCGCTGCTTCTTCCACTACATCCGCTTCCCGGACCCCGAGACCATGCGGCGCATCGTCGACGTACACCATCCGGGGCTGAAGCAGGCGCTGCTCAAGGAGGCGCTCGAGTCCTTCTACCGCATCCGCGAGATTCCGGGGCTCAAGAAGAAACCTTCGACGTCGGAGCTGCTCGACTGGATCAAGCTGCTGGTCGCCGAGGACATCCCGCCCGAGGCGC
>CAYWMY010000311.1:0-2275 GCA_964459405.1 uncultured Steroidobacteraceae bacterium
TGCGAGCAGATCGGCGCGGTGCTCGCCCAGTGCAGCGACTACAAGGTCGTGGTGGTCCGCAGCACCATGCTGCCGGGCTCCATGGAATCCGTCGTGATCCCGACGCTGGAGCAGGCCTCCGGCAAGCGCGCCGGACGCGAGTTCGGGGTCTGCATCAACCCCGAGTTCCTGCGCGAAGGCACCGCGATCTTCGACTACGACCATCCGCCCAAGACCGTCATCGGTGCCACGGACGACCGGGCGGCAGCACCGGTCCGCGAGGTCTACAAGCACCTCGACGCGCCGATGCTCGTGACCAGCCTGCGCACGGCCGAGATGGTCAAGTACGCGGACAATTCCTGGCACGCGCTGAAGGTCACCTTCGCCAACGAGATGGGCCGGCTGTGCCGGGCCATGAACGTGGATTCACGCGAGCTGATGCGGCTGTTCTGCGAGGACCGCAAGCTCAACATCTCGACGACCTACCTGCGGCCCGGGTTCGCGTTCGGCGGCTCCTGCCTGCCCAAGGACGTGCGCGCCGTGACCTATCAGGGCCGCCTGCTCGACGTGAACACGCCCGTGCTGTCGGCCATCCTGGCCAGCAATCGCGTGCACATCGATCACGCCATCGACATGGTGCTGCAGACCGGCGTGCGGCGCGTCGGCCTCATGGGGCTGAGCTTCAAGGAAGGCACCGACGACATGCGCGAGAGCCCCATCGTCACGCTCGCCGAGCGCCTGATCGGCAAGGGACTGGACCTGCGCATCTTCGACCGCAACGTCAAGCTCGCGAGTCTCGTGGGCGCCAACCGCGACTACATCCTGAATCACGTGCCGCACATCGGCCGGCTGCTCGTCGACACGCCGGAGATCCTGTTCGAGCACGCCGAGGTGGTCGTCATGGCGACCGCGGAGAAGGACTTCGGCAGCATCGCGGCGAGACTCGGCCGCGGCAAGCAGCTGATCGACCTGGTCGGCATCTGGAAGAACGAAGAACAGGTCCTGACCGCCCAGGCGCAGCGCTATGCCGGCATCGCCTGGTAGCCGGCGCGTCCTGATCATCGTCGAGAACCTTCCCTGCCCCTTCGACCGGCGGGTCTGGCAGGAGGCGCTCGCGCTCACGGCGAACGGCTATCAGGTCAGCATCATCTGCCCGAAGGGCCGCGGCCACGATCGTTCATACGAGGTGCTCGAGGGCGTTCACATCTACCGTCACCCGCTGCCGTTCGAGGCGGATTCGGCGCTCGGCTACGCGCTGGAATACTCCTCGTCGCTGCTGATGGAATTCTGGCTCGCGCTGCGCATCGCGTTCACGCGCGGCTTCGACCTCATCCACGCCTGCAATCCGCCCGACACGATCTTCCTGATCGGCCGTTTCTTCCGGCTCTTCGGCAAGCGCTTCATCTTCGACCACCACGACATCAACCCGGAGCTGTACGAGGCGAAATTCAACCGGCGGGACGTCTGGTACCGCCTGCTGTGCCGGCTGGAGCGCTGGACCTTCGCCGCCGCCGACGCCAGCATCGCGACCAACGAGTCGTACCGGGACATCGCGATCCGGCGCGGCGGCATGCCACCCGAGCGCGTGTTCGTGGTGCGCAGCGGTCCGGATCTGCGGCGCGTGCAGCACCTGCCGCCACGCCCTGAACTGCGGCGCGGGCGGAAGTACCTGGCGGGCTACGTCGGCGTGATCGGCAAGCAGGAGGGACTGGACCTGCTGCTGGAAGCGGTGGACTTCATGCGCCGCCGGCTCGGGCGCGACGACGTGCAGTTCGTGATCGTCGGTGACGGCACCGAGCTGCCGGCCCTGCGCGCGATGAGCGCCCGCCTGGGCCTCGATGACTGCGTGCAGTTCACCGGCCGCGTGTCTGACCATGACCTGTGGCAGATCCTCGGCACCGCGGACATCTGCCTGAACCCGGACCGCGCCAACGCGATGAACGACAAGTCGACGATGAACAAGATCCTGGAGTACATGGCGCTCGGCAAGCCGATCGTGCAGTTCGATCTGACGGAAGGCCGCTACTCCGCGCAGGACGCCTCGCTGTACGCCAGGCCCAACGACATCGAGGACTTCGCGCACAGGATCTGCGAGCTGGTCGATGACGCGCCGCGCCGCACGATCATGGGCGAAGCCGGGCGCAAGCGCGTCGAAGGCGAACTGGCGTGGCATCACCAGGTGCCGAAGCTGCTGGCGGCCTATGAGGCGGCATTCCGGGGACGGTAAGCCTGCCACCCGCCGGTGACGCGCGCGTGCGGCGCCATCCGTTCCTGCAGGAGATCAATCCGGCCCGGG
>CAYWMY010000311.1:2375-3611 GCA_964459405.1 uncultured Steroidobacteraceae bacterium
GGTGACGCGCGCGTGCGGCGCCATCCGTTCCTGCAGGAGATCAATCCGGCCCGGGTCGACCGGGCGTGCGCGCCTGCGGTGCCGGTTCGCGGGTTCGCGCGAGGTTACGACGAACCGTAGCTTCCGCCGTAGTACTCCTGCAGCGATTCGCGCGACTGGTTGAGCACGATTCCGGCGAGATTGTATTCGGTGAGCAGTTCAACGGCGCGCTCGAGGCCGTCGCGCCGCGTCTTGCCTTCGCCGACCACCATGATCATCGCCTCGAGCTGCGGTGCGACCACGAGCGCATCGTCGGTGTTCAGCACGGGCGGCATGTCGACGATCACCAGCGGACGTGCCGCGATCCTGCGGATATAGCCCAGCAGCTCGTAGAGGCGCCGGTTGGCGAGCAGCTCGGAGGCGTGCTCGTCGCTCACGGCGCTTCCCGCGAGCACCAGATGCTCGATCCCGATCGAGAACAGCACTTCCTCGGCATTGCAGGTTCCGGACAGATAGCCGGCGATGTCCCTGGGCGGGGTCACGCCCAGATAGCGCGCGATGCTTGGATTACGAAGATCGAGGTCGAGCAGGAACACGTCGTTGTTGCGCTCGGCGGCGATCGTGAGCGCCAGATTGATCGAGGTCAGCGATTTACCCTCGCTGGGACCCGGGCTCGTGAGCCCGACCGCGGTCCAGTTCTCGCCACGCACACGCTGCAGCAGGCGCGCCCGCACGATCCGGTAGGCCGCCGAGGCGTGGGCGTTGCCGGCCGCCCGGATCTCGGGCACCAGCACCCGGTTCTGCGTGCACTGCGCGGGGTCATACGGCCGGACAGCGAAGGCCGGCAACGGAGTCGCGTGGCGTGGCTCCGCTGGCGCATAGCCCGGGCCCGGCGCCCGCGCCGGCACGGCAACGGATGCCGCGGCGGGCTCCGCCCAGCCGACGGGAGCCGGAGCCGCGGTGCGTGCGGGCACGGTGCGCGATTCCCTGGCTTTCGCCATCTGCTTGGCACGCTCCAGCGCGTCCTGAACGGTCATTGGATGACAACCTCCATCGCGGCGGCCGGTCGGGGATGCACGGGTGCGGGACTATCCCCGGCGCGCGCGACCGTGATCCCGACGATCATCAGCGCGACCCCGAAAACCCCCGCATAGGTGCTGAGCAACACCTTCCGTCGCCGGGCATCGACGGGATTCAGCAGCACCGGCACGGCCCCCAGCAGCGGTACGCGCGAGATCTGGCGCACGTCGTGATAGC
>CAYWMY010000312.1:0-3558 GCA_964459405.1 uncultured Steroidobacteraceae bacterium
TCCCCGTTTGCCGTTGCGTTCAGGCGGTGCAGACCTTGAGCACCGCACCCTCGACGGCCACCACGCGCACGCGCGCGCCTGCGGCGAGGTCCGGACCATGCACGGTCCAGATGGTATCGCCCAGCCGCACGCGACCCACGCCATTCACGATCGGATCCACGACCTGGCAGAGCTGACCCACGTACTGCGCGCCACGCTGGTTCAGCGTGGGCTGGTCGCTGACCTCGGGTCGCTCGCGCCGGTATCGGCGCCACAGCGCGATCGCCGCGAATGCGAGCAGCGCAAACACCACGACCTGCAGCTGCCAGCCGAAACCCGGCAGCAGCATCAGCAGCACGCCGACGACCACGGCCGAGGCCGCGAACCAGATGAAGATCGCGCCGGGCATCAGGACCTCCGCGATGCCGAGCAGGAAAGCCGCGATCAGCCAATGCCAGAACTGCAGCCCCTCGAGAAATTCGGTCATGTCGCGCCCATCCGTTTCATCGCGGCGCTCCTGCCCGCGGCTCGAGAGCGGCGCTCACCTCGTCCCGCGCGCGTGCGCCGCCCCGCCACGCATGGGCCCGCAGCAGCGGGACACGGGGCTCCCGCGCGCGGCCCGGTCCGTCACTGCCTCGGCCCGGTCCTGACCGTCGCGTCCGAGAGCGCCGATTTCGCGATCTCCGCGATGCCGGCCAGCGAGCCCAGCACGCTGGTCGCCTCGATCGGCAACATCAGCACCTTCTGGTTGTTCGCCATGGCAAGACCCTTCAACGCCTCGACGTATTTCTGTGCGATGAAGTAATTGAGCGCGTTGACATCGCCGCGCGCAATGGCCTCGGAGACCACCTGCGTGGCACGTGCCTCGGCCTCAGCCGAGCGCTCGCGCGCCTCGGCATCGCGGAACGCCGCTTCCTTGCGGCCCTCGGCCTCGAGCACCGCGGCCTGCTTCTCGCCCTCCGCACGCAGGATCTCCGCGGCGCGCGCGCCTTCGGCCTCGAGAATGCTGGCGCGCTTCTCGCGCTCGGCCTTCATCTGCCGCGCCATCGCGTCGACCAGGTCCTTGGGCGGCTGAATGTCCTTGATCTCGATGCGCGTGACCTTCACGCCCCAGGGGCTCGTGGCATCGTCGACCACGCGCAGCAGCCGATGGTTGATCTCGTCGCGCTTCGACAGCGATTCATCGAGATCCATCGCGCCCACGACCGTGCGGATGTTGGTCATGGTCAGGTTCACGATCGCGAGTTCGAGGCGATCGACCTCGTAGGCGGCCTTGGCCGCGTCCAGCACCTGCCAGAACGCGACGGCGTCGACCCCGACCATGGCGTTGTCCTTGGTGATGACTTCCTGGCGCGGGATGTCGAGCACCTGCTCCATCATGTTCATGCGCCGGCCGACGGCATCCACGAGCGGGATGATGATGTGCAGGCCCGGCGGCAGCGTGGCGCGGTACTTGCCGAAACGCTCCACCGTGTACTGGAAGCCCTGCGGCACCTTGCGCAGGCCGCGCGAGATCACGAACACCGTGAGCAGCAGAAAGACCAGCGGTACCCAGTTGCTTCCCATTTCAACCTCCAGGCCGGGCGACGGCCACCCCGCACGCCACCGCGGTGGCAACCTCCGACAACGCGGGCGGCGCTCCCCGCCGATCCGCAGCCCATTCACCCGCGCGCCGCGGCAACACTCGCGACTCCGGCCCGCACCGCGTCACGACACCGGCCCGCCGGGTGCGATGATCGCGAGATCCTTCGTGTACGTCACGTTCATGACGTTGTCGTACCAGCCTCGCACACGGGGCTTCACGAGGTGCTGCGTGGCGTAGAAGTAGATCGGAATCAGCGGTACGTCGTCCAGCAGCAGCGCCTCGGCCTCACGCAGCAGACCCGCCCGGGCCGCGCCATCCGCCGTCTCGCCCGCGCGCGCCAGCAGCGCATCGTAGGCCGGATTCGCGTAGCGCGGCAGGTTGATGCCGAATCCGGACTGCAGCACCTGCAGGAACGAGGTCGCGTCGTTGTAGTCGCCGATCCAGCTCGCGCGGAACACCTGCGCCTCGCGATTGTCGATCGCCTGCTTGAGCGCACGGTATTCCTCCGGGTGCAGGCGGGTGTCGGCGCCGAGGTGCTGCCGCCACATCGCGGCGATCGCGATCGCCAGATCGTCATGCAGCGGATTCTTGTTATACCGCAGTGTGATGCGCAGTGGCCGCGCCGCCGAATAGCCGGCCTCGGCGTACAGGCGACGGGCCGCTTCGAGACGTTGCGGCCAGGGCAGCCGCGCCCACTCGAACTCGGCGCCCCGGTAGCCGTCGACGCCGGGCGGCACCCAGCCGTGCGCCGGCCGCTCGCCGCCGCCCAGCAGCCGCTCCGTCAACAAGGACCGATCGATGACCATGGCCAGCGCCTGACGCAGCGCTCTTGCGTCGCGGAAGGGCGCACGGTCCAGCGCGAGGCCGTAGTAATACGTGCCGAGCTGGACGCCCGTGTGGACCTCGCCGCCCAGCTCGCGGCGCAGGCGGCCGACCTGCCCCGGCGGGATCGTGTAGCTGACGTCGAGGTCGCCGGCGCGGTAGCGCCGCAACTCTGCGGCTGCGTCGGTGATGTGCTCGTAGCGCACGACGTCAATGGCCGCACGCACGCGGTAGTGCGGATTACGCCGCGCCAGCACGTGCGAGCCCACCTGCCACTCGGCGGGCCGATACGCGCCATTGGTCACGGCCACGCCGGGCCGCGCGAAGTCCCGCGGCCGTGCCGCGAGCGTCGGCCGGTGCACGGGAAAGGTCGCCGGGTGCGACAGCAGCGCGGGAAAATGGGCCGTGGGCCGCGCGAGCCGCACTTCGAGCGTGGTCGCGTCGAGCGCCTGCACGCCGAGCGTCGCGGGCGCCTGCCGGCCGAGAGCGATCGCGGCCGCGTTCTGCACCGGCTCGAGCAGCGCTGCGTACTGCGAGGCCGTGCGCGGGTCCACCAGGCGCCGCCAGCCGAACGCGAAATCCGCGGCCGTCACGGGCTCGCCGTTCGACCAGCGCGCATCCGGCCGCAGGCGGAACGTATAACGCAGGCCGCCGTCCGCCACGCTCCAGGATTCGGCCGCGCCGGGCACGACCCGCGCGTCACGCGACAGGCTCGTGAGACCCTCGTAGCTGTCGCGCAGGATCGTGAGCGCGGAATCCATGCGCGCGAGCTGCGGATCCAGCGAATCGGGCTCCGCGCCATTGCCGCGCGACAGCGCGCCGGAGGCGACCGCCGGTGGCCGCAGGTCGTGCGTCCCGCTTTCGTGGCTCGGGGTCACGACGCGCCAGAAGGCATAGCCGGCGAGCGCGATCAACGCGACCCCGCCCTGCCGGCGCAGTGTCACGCGGCGCGCCCCCGTTTGCGCAGGTGCACCAGCAACAGCGATACGGCCGCGGGCGTGACCCCGGGGATTCGGGCGGCGATACCGAGCGTCGCGGGACGATGTTCGCACAGCCGCTGGCGGATCTCCGTCGACAGCCCTGTCACTGCGCCGTAGTCGAGGTCTTCGGGCAGCACCAGGTCCTCGTGGCGCCGGTGACGCTCGATCTCCTCGGCTTGCCGGTCGATGTAG
>CAYWMY010000313.1:0-3175 GCA_964459405.1 uncultured Steroidobacteraceae bacterium
GCCTGCGGAATTCCTTGCCGAACGGGACAGCGGCCGCGAGCCGGTGCTGCTCGACGTGCGTGAACCCTGGGAAGTCGAGACATCGGCGGTCACGGGCGCCGTGCACATCCCCATGGCCGAGGTACCGGGCCGCCTGGGGGAACTCGATCCAGGCCGGCAGGTCGTTGTCCTGTGCCGGTCGGGCGTGCGCAGTCTGCAGGTGGCCGAGTTCCTGCAGCGGCGCGGCTTTGCCGACGTGGCGAATCTCACGGGTGGCATCCTGTTCTGGAACCGGATCGATCCATCGGTTCGGGCCTACTAGGACCTGTCCCGCGCGACATCGGCGGGCGCTGAGTTCAAAGGACGTTCGGTCATGGCAGTACGGTCCCTGGTGCGACAAGTCCTCCTGGCAGGCGTCTGGTGCCTTGGCGGCACCGCGCAGGCCGCGGATCTCGCCGAGGTCTACCAGCGGGCACTGCGCAACGATCCGCAGATCCGCGAGGCCGACGCGAACCGGCTGGCGGCGCTCGAGGCGAAGCCACAGGCCCTGGCCGCGCTGCTGCCACAGATCAACGCCACCGCCGGCTGGACGAAGAACGAGTCCGAGGGCTCCTCGGTCTTCCCGGTGCGGACTCCGACCAACGACGTCAGCCTGGTGCGCACTGCGTCGGGCAGCGATACCGACTCGACGCGCTGGGAGATCAGCCTGCGCCAGAACCTGTTCAGCTGGGCGAACTGGGTGACGTTGCGGCGTGCCAGCGCCGAGGTCGCACAGGCCGAATCGGAGTACCGGGCGGCGCAACAGGATCTCGTGCTGCGCGCATCGGAGCGTTATCTGAACGTGCTCGCCGCCAAGGACACCGTCGATGCCGCGGCCGCGACCCAGGACGCCATCGCGCGCCAGCTCGAGCAGGCCGAGAAGCGCTTCGAAGTGGGCCTGATCGCGGTCACTGACGTGCAGGAGGCCCGGGCCGCGCGCGACCAGGCCAACGCGAACCTGATCCAGGCGAAGCGACTGCTTGCGACCGAGGTCGAACGGCTGCGCGAGCTGACGGGCGAGTCGTTCACTGAGCTCGCGGCACCGATCGAGGACCTGCCGCTCAAGTCGCCCGATCCGGCCTCGGCCGAGGACTGGGTCAGGCTCGCGATGGAGCAGAACGCGCGGCTCGTGTCCAGCCGGCTGGCCGCGGACGTGACGCGCGAGAACATCTCGATCCAGCGCAGCGGGCATCTGCCGGAAGTCGACCTCGTGCTGTCGAAGTCCGACTCGGAAACCGACGGCACGCGCGTGCTGTCCGGCATCCGCAATCCCTCGGACACGGACAACAACGACGAGACGATCAGCCTGCAGGTCACGGTGCCGCTCTTCAGCGGCGGCGCCACGGCCTCGCGCGTCCGGCAGGCCTCGTACCTGCATCGTGCCGCGCGCGAACGACTGGAGCAGACCGCACGACAGACCGAGCTCGACACCCGCGACGCGTATCTCGGAGTGATGTCGGAGATCTCGCGCGTGCAGGCGCTGAAGCAGGCGCTCGAATCCGCGCGCACGGCGCTGGCCGCGACCGAGGCGGGATACGAGGTGGGCACGCGCACCGCGGTGGACGTGCTCGATGCGCGCCGCCGACTCTATGACGCCCAGACCAACTACCTCGGCAGCCGTTACGATTATCTCGTCAACGTGCTGAAGCTCAGGCTCGCAGCCGGCATGCTCGACGGCGCATCGATCACCGAGCTGAACAACTGGCTCAGGAACCCGGTCACCCTGAACTGAATCGCGCGCGCTGGGGGCCGGGCCGCTCAGTCGCGCCGCGCGCGCTCCGCCTCCGCCAGCATCGGCTCGATGAGCGCGAGCAGCGCGCGTACCGCGCCGCGGTTGGCCTCCACGACCCCGCGACCCGCCGCACCCGCCCGCTGGCGCCGCGCGCCATCGCCGAGATATCCCTCCACGGCTGCGGCCAGTGTGGCGGCATCGTCGGCGACCGAGACCGCGCCGGCGTCGACGAACAGGCGCAGGATCTCGGCCGCGTGAAAATGATGCGGACCGGTCACGACCGGCACGCCGAGCGACGCGGGCTCGAGCAGGTTGTGACCGCCGGCCGGTACCAGGCTGCCCCCCACGAAGGCGACGTCGGCCGCGCCGTAGAGCACGGTCAGCTCGCCCAGCGTGTCGACGAGCAGCACGGTGCAGTCCGCGTCCGGCGTCGCTCCCGAGGAGCGTCTGACGTATCTGAGCCCGCGGCGCACGAGCAGATCCTCGACGCTGTCGAAACGCGGCGCGTGGCGCGGTGCCAGCAACAACAGCAGGCCGGGCACCTTCCGGAGCAGGCGTTCATGGGCATCGAGCACCATGACCTCTTCACCCTCGCGCGTGGAGCCCGCGATCCAGACCGGGCGTGAAGCCGCGTACTGCTCGCGGAAGCGGCGCGCCCGCGCGGTGGCGTCGGCGCCCGGATCAAAATCGAACTTCACATTGCCGGTGACGTGCGTGTGTCCGGGAGGTGCGCCGATCGCCACGAAGCGCTCGGCATCCCCGGGGGTCTGGGCGCCGATGACGATGCCACGGGACAGCGCCTCACGGAACAGCGGCACGAGGCGGCGATAGCGCCCCATGGAGCGTGGCGACAGGCGCGCGCTCGCCAGCAGCAGTGGAATGCCGCGGCGGCCGCAGGCCGCAAACAGGTTGGGCCACAGCTCGGTTTCCATGATCACGGCGAGCCGCGGGCGCGTCCGGTCCAGGAATCGCGCCACGGCCCCCCGCAGGTCGAACGGGACGTAGCGCACGTCGGCCTCTTCGCCGAACAGGGCGCGCGCGCGCGCCCGGCCGGTGGGCGTGAACGTCGTGACGACGAGGCCGTACTGCGGGTGGCGACGCCGGAGCTCCCTGACCAGAGGCGCGGCCGCCTGCATTTCACCGAACGAGACCGCGTGGACCCACATGGTCGGCCGCTGCACGCGGGCACCGAAGCCGAAACGCTGTGGCAGGTGCCGCCGGTAACCGTGCTCCCGCAGCAGGCCGCGGGCCAGCAGGTGCAGCACGCCGAGCGGTACCGCGAGCAGCAGCAGCAGGTCGTAGACGATGCGGATCACGGTGCCGGTCCCACGCCACCGCGGTAGCCCTGCAGCAGCTGCGCCCACTCCGGCGCGCCCCATCGGCCAGGCAATCCGCGTGTCAACTTGCGCAACGAGCGCTGCAGGC